>NZ_JARGEJ010000360.1:0-370 GCF_029211245.1 Robertmurraya sp. DFI.2.37
GGAAATTGATGCTGACTTTGTTCAGTGTACGATTTGGCGTAAAAATGCTGAATATCTTTCCCTTTATTGCAAAAAAGGGACTTTGATTGGACTCATGGGGAGAATACAGACGCGGACTTATGAAAGTGAGGATGGTCGCAAATATGTCACAGAAGTTATCGCAGAATCCGTTAGATTTCTGGAGGGTAAAAGAAATCAAGTGACCAACGTGGAAAAAGAGGTGTTACAGACTTGAGCGAGATGGTGAGCCGGGAGAAAAGCCTGGAAATTTTACTTGAACGTCTGATTATGATGGTTGGAAAATCGAATGAAAGAGCAGAACATCTTCACAAACGTGTTCTTCAACTAGAACGCATCCTCTTAGAAGAAT
>NZ_JARGEJ010000361.1:0-370 GCF_029211245.1 Robertmurraya sp. DFI.2.37
TCAAAGATAGATAAAAGTTGGGTGTATGTCTATGAAATCGGATGAAAATAAAATGAATTAGCATATTTTTCATGTGAAAATACTTTTTATTTAAAAGATTTGTGTTACATTTGCCCTCAGTGAGAAACACTTAATTTTAAAACACAATTTATGGAAGTTAAAAAATCGCCTAAAGCAGATCTCGAAGGTAAAAAGAGTACCTGGCTGCTTATCGGTTATGTGTTTATCCTTGCTCTCATGTTTGTAGCTTTCGAATGGACTGATCGCGACAAGCAAGTGACTACGGAAACAGGTATAACCGATGTCGTATTTGAAGAAGAAATTATCCCTATTACGGAACAGGAACAAAAACAAGCTCCTCCTCCTCCCG
>NZ_JARGEJ010000362.1:0-370 GCF_029211245.1 Robertmurraya sp. DFI.2.37
GGATGATGAGAATGCGTTGGCAATCATGACTTTGAACCGTCATCAAAACCGTTTCGACCTCTATTTTGCCAATCCACGAAGTACATTGTGTAAACTGATGGTACGTGATGAAGCTCCCCAATACATTAAAGAAGAAGCCTACTCCAACATCGTTTTCTATCCAAAAAACTTTGTGGTGATGAGTGAAAAAGACGGTTATAACCATCTCTATCTTTACACTAGCGGAGGAAACCTGGTTAAGCAAATCACAAAAGGGAACTTCGAAGTGAAAGATTTCCTGGGATGGGATGAAGCTACCAACACATTCTATTTTGAAAGCAATGAAGGTAGTCCGCTACGCACCGCTATCTACAAAGTGGACGGCAAAGGT
>NZ_JARGEJ010000363.1:0-369 GCF_029211245.1 Robertmurraya sp. DFI.2.37
CACTCCTTTATCAACACCGTATATCATATCTTCAAATATTGACAAGCTTTTAACAGTATAACCATTGTAGCAATTTTTTCAGTTCGTTTGTAGTAGTTGTTTTTAAAAAATGTATTTGTTATATGTTGAAGCTGATATTTAAAACCTTCGTTTCACCGTTTATGAGCACTCAACAATTTGGGCAAAACCACAGTAAAGACCACTCTTCAGCTAGTATAAATCTCCTATTTCTAGCTTGTCCTAAAACTAGTACGTATACATTCGCTCAATGATCCGTATACTATTACTACTATATTTGTAGGAGTGGAACCAATGAATCTTAAATCTAGCTTGTTTGATAAAAGCGGAAGCTCTGAGTCGAGAATTTTT
>NZ_JARGEJ010000364.1:0-369 GCF_029211245.1 Robertmurraya sp. DFI.2.37
GCCTTGTACACACCGCCCGTCAAGCCATGGGAGCCGGGGGTACCTGAAGTGCGTAACCGCGAGGAGCGCCCTAGGGTAAAACTGGTGACTGGGGCTAAGTCGTAACAAGGTAGCCGTACCGGAAGGTGCGGCTGGAACACCTCCTTTCTGGAGAGGACGAAAGATCGATAAGGTTTTTGTTCTTGTACTGCTGGTGTTGTTTATTCAAGATATGATTCCGTAATGATACGGAAGAGAGAAAGTAAGAAGCCGGGTCTAATTAAACAGACTAGGTTGAACTTAGTCCTATAGCTCAGTTGGTTAGAGCGCTACACTGATAATGTAGAGGTCGGCAGTTCAACTCTGCCTGGGACTACGAACGGAATCAAG
>NZ_JARGEJ010000365.1:0-369 GCF_029211245.1 Robertmurraya sp. DFI.2.37
CTGAAATATTTTCCATGTTTTTCGGAAAATCGGCCATAGCTTGGGTTGCAGAGCCTAACTGATGAGCCAAATTTTCTAATTCTGTTGTAGCCAATCCGGAAAGTCCTGAACTAAACTCATTCATAAGTAATTTCATGCTTTGCTTCAGTTCATCCACAACTCTCTGCATCATGTCGCTTGCCGGAGAAGATACAGTTTTCGCCATTTGATCAATATGTTCAACAACGGTTTTAGTGGTTGCATCGACACTTTCCATTAACGGAAGAATTTTTTGTTGCATCTGTCGTGAGAGAGTCTCATCAAATCCTTGATTAAGTTCTATAGCAGGTCAGTAGAGAATGATTTTAGAGCTTTTGTTTGCTGGGCGTT
>NZ_JARGEJ010000366.1:0-368 GCF_029211245.1 Robertmurraya sp. DFI.2.37
AGACACCAGCAACATAGCCAGCTGATCCTAAGGCCAGCATCATATAGCCAAGCTGACTGACAGTGGAGTAAGCTAGTACTCTTTTAATATCCTTTTGCACTAAACCGATATCTGTAGATTTACCTATTTTTTAAACAGAAATAAATGATAAAATGCAAGTAAAGTAGTCTATGCTTCTTGCTTTTTTTGAAATTTTTCATGTGGCTCCAAAGGAAAGATTTAAGCTTAAAAACGGGACAATGTTATTTGTCCCGTTCTTCTCTATCCTCAACATAGGGTTCATGTTCATATGCGGGCAAATCTCCGAATGTTGTCATGAGCGTTACGAAGAAGTACTCGACGAAGAAGGAATCATGACAACATTCGGA
>NZ_JARGEJ010000367.1:0-368 GCF_029211245.1 Robertmurraya sp. DFI.2.37
TGGATTTATTTGTTGCTGAATGTCTGTACTTTGCTGGTGTCGGTGCTGATGCTTGTCGGGCCGTCATTTCTGGTGACGCGTATTCATCCGGCAAAATCTATTCGGTTTGAATGAGAAGATTCTCTTTCTGCGTTTTCCGTATATCCGGTATTAATCCTTTTTTCCTATAATGCTAAGGTCTTTTTCCCTTATGATTAAGTCTTTTTATGCGGTAATGTACTACAGTCTCCTACAGTGAATCGTATAGTCCATTATAGTGGACTGTACGGTCTGATGTAATGGACTGTACAGTCTGTTGTGAAAGTCTGTAGTAGTTGATAGAAAGAAAAGACTTAATTGTTAGGAAGAAATGCTTTAGTCGGGCGGAT
>NZ_JARGEJ010000368.1:0-368 GCF_029211245.1 Robertmurraya sp. DFI.2.37
GTGAGGAAGCGATGCAGGTGCTGGTCGAAGAACTGCAGAAAGGGACACGCCTTCATGAAATACTGACGGGTGATTAGGAAATAGCGGAAGCCGTTGAAAACCTTTGAACGAACGATAACGATTAAAAAGTATGACGATATGAGAAAGCAGATTTTGACAGATAACGAGACAAAGACCTTCCTGATGAAGACCTTTAAGTGCAGCCGTCAGGCTGTGTGGCAGGCACTGAATTTTGTCCGTGACAGCGACCAGGCCCGCCGGATCCGCACCCTCGCCCTGAAACGAGGCGGCAAGCTGACTGACGGCGAATTCATCCCCAACTGTGAAACGACCTTTGAAGAGTGTGAGCATACCATGACCTGCACCTT
>NZ_JARGEJ010000369.1:0-367 GCF_029211245.1 Robertmurraya sp. DFI.2.37
GTCAAGGCAACTTGATAAGAAAAACCGTATTAGATATACGGTGAACGAAACCACCATTGTTGTTTTTGTTATTTCTGTTTGGGGGCACTATGACGATAAATGACGTAAAAAAACAATGTAAAAATTAAAGATATGGCAGTTATAAATCTTACATCCGAGGAATTTGCTAACCGAATAGAGGAAATGCTTGATTTGGCGAGTAAAGGCGACAATGTACTTATTCATCACGAGGGGAAAACCTATACTGTTATTCCTATAAGTGATGAAGAATTGGAGAACTTAACCGCGAAAGAAAAAGTATTACTGAATAAGTAATTTTTCTCTTTTTTGTCTGCAAATGTAACTCCATACTCCGTAACCGTCAAGG
>NZ_JARGEJ010000037.1:0-48603 GCF_029211245.1 Robertmurraya sp. DFI.2.37
TTCATCATGCACGTATCCCCACTCTATACTTGTTTCTCGACAATTCAAGTATAAATGAATGGGGGATATCGTGCTCTTTTTTTTGCACAGTAATTGTGTAATAACCCCAACAAATATTATAGAACCTTTAAAAAAGAGTTTGATAAAGAAAACCCTCCATTTAACTGGAGGGCTAACATTACAAATAGTCGTCTTCATCCTCTATTGTAGTATCCATTTCAACATTTGTTAAGCTTTTAACAATGTTCTCATCTACATGAACCTGCAATGTCTCTGTTCCTTTTATGAACTTGAAGATGCCATTATTAAAATCTGTTCCAAGTTCCTTGAAGAAGATACCTTCATATTCTACATCCTTAGTATGCTTAAAGATGATTCGATAATGGTCATCTTCCTTGATTAAGTAAGCGCGAATTCCTTTATCATAATGTTTATCCGGATTTTTTAAATAGCGGGCAACAGAAATGATATGCAGATCTACAAACGGGATCTCTCGAAGTAAGGAGTTGATAATGGATCCTTTTGCAATCTGTTCCCAACGGCTCTGAGCTGTTTGACCGATAATGATTTGAGTAACATGTTTTTCTCGAGCAACTTCTGCTATCACTTGGTGAACAGGTCTCTTTTCATTGTCTTTCAAAATAAAAGCTTCTGCACTATGCTGTTCAGCTAATTCTTTCCATCTAGTAATATAATTTGTTTTTTCTGCGTCTAAATCATCAAAACGTTTCGGGTCAACCGTAAGAATATATAAGGGGCAATTAAGCATATTGGCTATTTTGCAGCCACGCTGAATGAGACGTTCACCATTCGGACCATAATAAACACAGACAAGGATGCTTTCATCCATCCGCTCTTTCATTGTTTTCATTATTGATTCACCTCAAATAAAAATGGGTATTCATTGGTTAATTTTTTGTTCCATTTTATAAACTATGTATGACTATAACCCATGCCACATTTTCAGTCAATGGATTTTCGAACTTCAAAGTTGGAGAATGTTTGGAAATTGACAGCTTTTTGTCTAAATGTAGAGGAGGGACACCTATTGTCTTGGATACACGTAATGGTGCTGACACCATTTATTTTTGCAACGATTGTGCCATATTTATATAAAAAATTCAATCAGAAAATTCATACTGGTTGGTTTGTGTTCTTTATCCCAGTATTCATATTTGCTTATCTCATTACATTTATCCCCGAAATCTCTGGCGGTAATACCTTTATGAAAATATTACCGTGGCTCCCATCCTATAATATTGATTTTGCAATCTATATGGATGGATTAAGCCTCATCTTTGCCCTACTTATTGCAGGAATTGGTGCACTAGTTGTGCTTTACTCCATTTATTATATGTCTAAAGACCGTGAAGCATTGCATAACTTCTATGTGTATTTATTGATGTTCATGGGAGCGATGCTCGGGCTTGTTTTCTCAGATAATATTTTTGTTTTATATGTATTTTGGGAAATGACAAGCGTGTCTTCTTTCTTATTAATTGCTTATTGGTATGAACGTGAAAAATCAAAATATGGTGCCCAAAAATCAATGCTTATTACGGTTTTTGGCGGACTTGCGATGCTGGCTGGTCTGATTATGTTGGCGATGATGTCAGATACATATAGTATTCGGGAAATGTTAACCAGTCACAATTTGGAAGCAATCACTTCTAACACATTGTTTTTACCGGCAATGATTTTGATCTTATTAGGCGCCTTTACGAAGTCTGCCCAATTTCCATTCAGCATTTGGCTTCCCGACGCTATGGAAGCACCTACCCCGATTAGTGCGTACCTACATTCAGCAACGATGGTCAAAGCGGGGATTTATTTAGTTGCAAGGCTGACTCCTATTTTTGGAGGGACTGGTGAATGGTTCTGGATTGTCACGGGAGTGGGTTTGGTGACCCTCCTATACGGTTCGGTCAATGCTGTTCGTCAAACGGACCTGAAAGCTCTCTTAGCCTACTCAACCATCAGTCAATTGGGCTTAATTATGAGTCTTCTCGGGATGGGATCTGGCGCTTTATACTTCGGTTACGGCGATGAATCTTTCATTTATGCCACCGCTATATTTGCAGCCATTTTTCATCTTGTTAACCATTCCACTTTTAAAGGATGCCTATTTATGGTGGTAGGAATTATTGACCATGAGACAGGGACGCGTGATTTGCGAAAGTTGGGCGGTCTCATGCATCTAATGCCAATTTCTTTTACATTAATGATTATTGGTGGCTTTTCAATGGCAGGACTACCGCCATTCAATGGATTTCTTAGTAAAGAACTGTTCTTTACTGCAACTCTTCAGGCAGCGAATATGTCTATTTTCAATTTGGCTAACCTTGGATTTGTCATCCCGGTTATTGCTTGGGTAGCGAGTATTTTTACATTTATTTATAGTATGATTCTTGTGTTTAAAACATTTAGAGGAAAGCATAGATTTGTAAGAGTGGATAAACCAGTACATGAGGCACCTTTTGGGATGTTAATCTCACCACTAATTTTAGCAATATTAGTAGTGGCAATTTTCTTTTTCCCAAATCTATTTTCTAAGTACTTTTTGTTGCCTGCGTGGGAAGGGGTATTGCCGAGTCTTGCTCAAGCAGGAGAATTAAGTATCAAACTTAGCCCATGGCACGGATGGACTCCAGAACTAATAATGACTCTGGGGGTTGTGGGATTAGGGATATTGATGTATCTCTATATAAGAAAGTGGTATCGGATTTATAATTACTATCCTCAAGCTTTAACGCTGAATACTATTTATAATTTCAGTCTAGAGAATATGGAAGTTCTATCAAAGAAGGCAACCAACAAATATATGACTGGCTTTATCAGAGATTACCTCGTGTATATATTTGCGTTCATCGTCGTGATTGTTGGTGGGGTATTTTGGACGTTTGGCGGCTTTACTTTTGATGTATCACAGGATGCTGATATCAATATATATGAGGCGGGATTAGTAATCGCCATGATTATTTCAGCAGTGACCGTCCTTTTTTCAAAATCCAGACTTACGTCGATCCTCGCAATCGGAGCATTAGGGTTTCTTGTTTCGTTTTTCTTTGTTCTTTTTCGAGCTCCCGATCTGGCTCTCACCCAATTAGTGGTAGAAACTGTGACGACTGTGCTGTTTTTATTATGCTTCTATCATCTTCCAGAATTACGTAAAGAGATTGGGAAGATTCCGTTTAAAATGACAAATGCGATCATTTCTATTGGAGTGGGAGTGATCATTACAGTTGTTGCACTATCTGCCAAAGGGACACGGTTGTTCGATTCAATATCAAGCTACTATGAAAATTCATACGAACTTGCTGGTGCAAAGAATATTGTTAATGCGATTCTTGTTGATTTCCGTGGAATCGATACGATGTTAGAAATTTTGGTTTTAACGATGGCGGGATTAGGTGTATACACGCTGATTAAATTAAGAATGGCAAGGAGGGATAAGAATGAAGGAGCCGAATGATGTCTTGATTCGCAGTGTCTCAAAAGTTGCGGTTGTGATTATTTTTACATTTGCGATCAACTTATTTATTTCAGGACACCATTATCCTGGTGGTGGCTTTATTGGTGGATTAGCGTTTTCTTCCGCCGTAGTTCTTCTTTTCTTAACCTTTAATATTGAAACGGTTCGTAAAAACTTTCCCGTTGATTTTAAAGTGATAGCGGCTTTAGGGGTATTAATTGCAGTCCTAACAGGAGTTGGAGCTATGTTATTGGGTGTTCCTTTTCTGACCCAAGCCTTTGATTACTTTAATCTCCCTATTTTTGGAAAAACCGAATTAGCAACAGCTGTTCTTTTTGATATAGGGGTTGCACTTGCCGTAATTGGAACGTCTCTAACGATTATTATGAGTATAGGGGATGATCGATAATGGAGACATTAATGTGCATAGTTGTTGGTTTGTTGTTCATGATCGGGACGTACTTGATCTTAACGAAAACTCTGTTAAGGATTATCCTTGGAACATCTATTATTGGACATGGGGTAAATCTTCTCATTATTACAATGGGCGGGTTAAAAAAAGGGGGACCACCACTTTTGGGGATTGAAAATGTGACTTATGCTGATTCCTTGCCCCAGGCTCTCTTATTAACAGCAATCGTAATTAATTTTGCTACTACAGCCTTATTTTTAGTATTAAGCTACCGTGCCTATACGGTTTTAGGTACGGATGATACGGAGCAACTGAGAGGTAAAGAAGATGAATAATTTAGTGATATTACCCATCATTATTCCAGTTGTTATAGGGATGATAATGGTGATTATGAGAAAACAGATAAAGATTCAACGGTTTTTAAGCCTCTTTTCTATGCTTGCTGTAGGCTCTGTAACTCTTTATTTAATATTTCAAATTAAGAGTGAGGGAATCCAAACGCTTCAATTAGGTGGTTGGGAAGCACCTTATGGAGTGAGTATGGTGATTGATTTGTTTGCAGCCCTGCTGATTATGGTAACGAGCATAGTAGCCTTTTGCTGCTTACTCTATGCTTTTCATACCATAGGAGAGGAAAGAGAAAAGTTTTACTTTTATCCTCTATTTCTATTTTTAATTGCCGGAGTAAATGGCTCATTTATAACAGGTGATATCTTTAATTTATTTGTCTGCTTTGAAGTTATGCTAGTAGCTTCTTACGTCCTCATTTCTTTAGGTGGAACCAAAATCCAACTGAGGGAGTCAATAAAGTATATTTTAATTAATATATTGTCATCCTTCCTTTTCTTAGTGGCAATTGCCTTTCTTTATGCAATGACTGGGACGTTAAACTTTGCTCATCTTTCCCTTCGTGTGGCGGAGGTTGGCCAAGGAGGACTGATGACGACTGTTGCGATATTGTTCTTAATTGTTTTCAGCTTAAAAGCTGGACTGTTTCTCTTCTTTTGGTTACCAGGAGCTTATAGTGCCCCACCAACAGCCATTTCAGCTATTTTTGCTGCACTTCTTACGAAGGTAGGAATTTATGCAATTATTCGAGTATTTACTTTGGTGTTCTATCATGAGCCAGAGGTGACTCACTGGTTTATTGGGCTGTTAGCTGCCATCACAATGGGATTAGGGGCAATTGGTGCGGTTGCCTATTGGGATATCAAAAGAATTCTCACCTACAATGTGATCGTTGGGGTTGGTTTTATTTTAGCTGGGGTTGCCTCTTTTACTACAGTTGGGATGACGGGTGCGCTATACTACTTAATTCACGATATGATTGTTAAAGCACTTATTTTCCTTTTAGGAGGAACGATTATCTATCTAACGGGTACGAGCAATCTGAAAGACTTAAGTGGTCTTATTCGCTTGCATCCTCAATTAGGCTGGATGTTTTTCGTTGCTGCCTTATCCTTATCAGGGATACCACCATTAAGTGGATTTCTCGGAAAAATCTTCATTACGGAGGGAACATTTGAATCGGGTTATTTTTGGCTAGGTGCGATTGGTCTAATTACCAGCCTCTTAGTTCTTTACTCCATTATGAAGGTCTTTATGAATGCTTTTTGGGGATATACGGTTATTCGAGAAGAGGATGAGTACGGCACAACGAAAGGTCTATTACTGCCGATTGGCCTGCTAACTACCCTTACCATTGCTCTTGGACTAGGGGCAGAAGCGATTCATGATTATGTGGACTTAGCAGTAGAGGTATTAATGAATCCGAATTTATATATTGAAGCAGTATTAGGCGTTAATCCAAAACCATAATCCTAGATGGAAAAATGAAAAGGGGTGGTTAAAATGCCCGTGCAAATCTTAATTAATTTATTTATCGGTGTACTTTGGATGTTTTTTCAAGATAATTGGAGTGTCCTGACGTTCTTTAGTGGTTTTTTATTTGGACTGCTAGTGTTATATATTTTACGCAGATTTCTTCCTGCTAAATTTTACCCTGTAACATTATTAGCCATTTTAAAACTAGTTCTCGTTTTTATTTATGAACTATTTTCCTCAAGTATTCTGGTGATTCGGCAGGTCACAAAGCCGAAGATTGACATTTCACCTGGGATCTTTACTTTGGAAACTGATTTGGAAGGTGATTTGGAGGTTACTTTATTAGCATTATTATTGACGCTAACTCCTGGCTCTGTCGTAGTTGAAATTTCACCTGATAACAAACGTTTTTTTATTCATGCCATGGATATTCCAGACTCAAGTAATGCTGTTATTAAATCAAAAGAGAAATTTGAAACGGCTATAAAGAGGGTGACGAGATTATGATAGAGATTATGTTAATTTGCTCGTTAATTTTTCTCACTTTATCGATTATTGCTATTATGTATCGGTTAGTGAAGGGACCATCAGCGTCTGATCGCGTTCAAGCACTTGATACATTAGGAATTAATATTATTTCCGGGGTTGCTGTTTTTTCTGTATTAATGAGGAGTACGGGTTTTTTTGAGGTCATCCTTCTGATCGGCATTCTCTCTTTTATTGGCACCATTGCATTTGCAAGATATCTGGAAAGAGGTGTAGTCATTGAACGCAAACATCCCAAGTGAAGTTCTGCCCATTTTGTTGATTTTAATTGGTACCATTTTTAGTTTGTTAAGTGCAATTGGGTTAGTGCGTTTACCTGATGTATATACTCGTTCGCATGCTGCTTCCAAAAGCACGACTCTTGGAGTTCTCTTTATCTTAGTAGGAACATTTCTCTTTTTTCTATTAGAGGAACATTACTTTAGTATTCGATTATTTTTAGGCATATTTTTTGTGTTCTTAACTGCTCCGGTTGCAGCGCACGTGTTAGTTCGGTCCGCTTATCGCTCAAATGTAGCACTCGCTGAAGAATCTGTACAAGACGATTTAAAAGACTTTATACACACAGATTCAAAGAAAACAAAGGACGCCGAAGTGAACGACACTGATTGAATGAAGAGCTAGCATTATGTTAGCTTTTTTTATTTTCCTTTAAAGGTATGATACAATCTCACATGTATGAAGGACGAATGAAAGAGGAATTTATCGATGAAACGTACATTACCGGTTGAAAAGAATACATACATAGATGTTATATTTGAAGATCTAACTCATGAAGGAGCAGGAGTAGCAAAAATTGAGGGCTATCCGATTTTTGTCCCTAATGGTCTGCCGGGAGAAAAAGCATTAATCAAGGTTATTAAAGTCAATAAAGGATATGGCTTTGGCAGACTAATAGAACTGTATGAAAAAAGTCCATATCGGGTCGAAATCAGCAAAGAAGAACTCCATAAATATGGTGGCTGCCAGCTTGAACATATTCGTTATGATGGACAATTGAAGTATAAGGAAAATCAGGTCCGCCAAGTTCTGGCACGCATTGGGAAACTTGAAGATGTTGTAATTCACCCGATTCTAGGAATGGACAATCCGTGGCATTATCGCAATAAAGCTCAGGTTCCGGTCGGCGAAAAAGATGGCCAACTGATTGCGGGCTTTTTCAAACCGAGAAGCCATGAAATTGTCGATACGGATGAAAGTTTGATTCAAATTCCAGAAATTAATGAAGCAGTTCAGATAGTGAAAGAAATTTGCGCCAAGCTCGGCATTCGCCCATATGATGAGGGTGCCCATAAAGGGGTTCTGCGTCATATTATGGCCCGTTATGGTCAACAAACTGGGGAATTGATGGTTGTGCTTGTAACTCGGACTCCAGATATTCCTCATCAAGAGCAGCTTATGGAGGAGATCATTACTCGTTTGCCCAAGGTCAAATCCATTATTCATAACATTAATTCAAAAAGAACAAATGTTATCCTTGGCGAGCATACAAAGGTGCTTTGGGGCAATGAAGTGATTTATGATTATATTGGCGATGTGCGCTTTGCTATTTCAGCTTTATCATTTTATCAGGTGAATCCCGTTCAGACAAAGGTGCTCTATGATAAGGCCCTTGAATATGCCGCACTGACTGGAACAGAGTCAGTTATTGATGCTTATTGTGGAATTGGCACGATTTCATTGTTTCTAGCCCAGAAGGCAAGGAAAGTATTCGGGGTCGAGCTTGTTCCTGAAGCGATTGAGGATGCCAAGAAGAATGCTAAATTGAATGGGATTACTAATGCAGTATTTGAATCAGGAGCAGCCGAAATCGTGATTCCGAAATGGTATGAGGCAGGCAATAAGGCTGATGTGCTGGTTGTTGATCCTCCACGCAAGGGCTGTGACGAGGCATTGCTCCAGACCATAATCAAGATGAAGCCGAAAAAGGTTGTTTACGTATCTTGTAATCCTGCTACCCTGGCGCGAGATTTACGAATCCTGGAGGACGGAGGCTATCGGACCGTTGAAGTTCAGCCAGTGGATATGTTTCCGCATACGGGGCACGTGGAGTGTGTTGTCTTGATGTCAAGGGTGGAGAAGTAGAAGGATTGCAAATGCCTATATAAATAAAGGGTTTCCAGACATTGAGCTTTTCTATAGGCTACTTTGCCGGAGGTTCTCATATCAGGAAACCCTTATTTTTATTGTTTGAGGTAACATATCAACTGCCCTGAAAGTGATAGGGTTGAGTTGACAGGTTAGATAACGCCTATTTTTGTAGGGGTTGAGTTGACAGGATAGATGTAGAATTTAATCTTCTCTCTCCGCATCTGTATCGAAAATTCTGTCAAGCTCCTCATTTGATATAATGCCACGTACTTTGTTTCTAACCGTTGTTTTTCCCATATCAAGACGATAGAAATGGTCACGACCATCCACACCTTTTTTTAGTCGAATAAGTTGAATCCTACCAAATTTATCCCAGTGTTTCTCAGCAAATTTTGCTAATCCTACAGCTTTGGGGTAATTGTCTTTACGACTAGGGTCATGAGGTTCAAGAATGTCGAAAACATAACCTTCTGTATCAGCTCTCACAACTACCAAATCTGGGAACATGGAAGTGGTAACGCCGTTAACTTCATACGGAATTTCGAGTGACCATTTTTTACGATCAAGATTACGCAACCAGCAAATAGCGCCATTTTTTAGTTCTTCATCAATAACTCCGCTTTCCCATTTATTTAGTGATGTTTGGAATGTGCCATCCTCAGCACAGTAGAGATGTTGTTCAAACTTTATTCTATCGTCTGGCAGATAAAAATCGATTGAATCCGGCAATACCCATGGCACTGCAATTGGTTGTGCTGAAGCGTTGATTAATCTTTCATAAACATTCTTTCGTGCCTCATTTAGCTTTGCAATGGCGCGTTTGTTATTTTCATACAGTGTAATAAATTCTTCCTCTGCGAAATCATTTATTCTTTCCATTGCATTAGTATCATTTGTAAGAACGATTATTTCAACTTTTACATCAATATGATCCCTGGTACTATTCCGAATCCAATATTCTTTGTGCAAGCCTTCCCCTAACAATTTTCCCGATTGTTCAAAATGACGAGAAATATCAAACTCTGATACTGTCATAGTCTGTGAGGACTCATCAAAAGAATAGGCATTGTCTCCATAATCAAATGTCAACGTGCCAAGCTCAAAGCCAGTGATTGCAGCTACTCGGTTTTCAAAATCACCACTTTCTTTGATCCGCGTGATTTCCTCATGCATTTTTAACAACACTGCGTTTTTGATAGTCTTTTGAGCTTCTAAGTCGATACCATCCATGGTAAGAGCACGAGAAATCTGAATTAATAATTTTAATGGTGCTTGCTTACGAACTGAATCTATCCGGTAAGTGATGAGGTTATCCATTGCATCAAACACGTCTGTATATGCCAAGTTTCGCCCTAATGTTACAAGCTCTTTGTTAGTTCCTGTTTCTGTTGGCATAATTGCTTCACTGTCACGTAAAGCATTAACAACATTTTTTACCGTTTCTTCATCAAAGTATGGAAGGAATAAGCTGACGCTGTTAAGTTCAGCATCAGAAGATATCCTTCTGGCCAAAGGTGTACGAATAACTCGCCCTAACAATTGAGCAATATAAGTATAATCCTGCGCACTACGGAATGACATCATTGTTTCGGCACGTGGACAATCCCATCCTGTAGAGAGATTCATTTTGAAGAATACAACCATCACATTTTCTTCGTCATTTATTCTAGACGCTTCTATTTGTTGTATTTCAACATCACGTACTTTAAGTGTGCCACGGTCATTGAATGTATGCACGACTTCACCTGGCTGTAATTTGCGTCCTATTGTTTCTTCTAGTAAATCAATACAAGTTCCTAAATCAGTATGAGTTGCTTCACGCTCATTGCCATCTTCAACCTGTATAACAAGAATAGGGTTCACCATTTTCTCGTCTTCGCGCTCACAGTAGGATTTCCAATGAGCACATTTTTTGCGCCAATTATCTACTGCACCTTTAAACATTGTCATATCGGCAGTTAATTGAATATCTGGATAGTGTATGATGATTCTGTCTTTCAACAAACCGGACTCACGTACCTGCTCAGGTGGAACGATGACTTTCTGGACGGTTGATGTCGTTCCGGCAATTAAATTATCAAATTTCTGGGGTGTCGCTGTCACACCGATCACTAAAGGCATGACACAAAGTCCGTCTTCTTTACTGCCTTTAATAAATTTTTGCATTATTGACTGTGCCTTGTTTTCTGCTTGAACGGATGTATAGGTACCCCTATGCGCTTCATCAATCACCACATAAAATTGTTTAGGACTGCGCTTAGCAGTATTAGTAAGTGTTTCCCAGATGGAATATTGGCGTGTATCTGAAGTCCCTGTTAGCAGTTTATCAGAACCGAGTTTTTGAGTATTTAAAAAGTAAATGCAACCACCCTCGAAATATTCAGTGTTAAAGGTTGATTCTATTGTTACCAGATCACGAACACGAATTTTGTCAGATTTACTTTCAATCTTCAGCCTTGTTTGTTCGTTAAGCTCCGGTGAATCGGATAGCCAAATGAAAACAGAATCTGGCTCTCCAATGCTGTCAGCACTGCCATATAATATATCCTCAAAAAGTGTTGTCATAATGATAGTTTTTCCTGAACCCGTAGGGGCGGAAAAGGATATTATCTGTGGATCGCGTTCGCTCCACATCAAATGCGCTTTATTAATTTTATCATGTAGTTCGGCAAGGGCCGTTTCCTGAAAAGGAAATAATATATCTCTCATTTATGAATCCCTCCTGCTTCCCAACACAAAGTTATCGATATAATCGCGATAAAGTTGGTATGTGTTATTTGCTTTTACTCCAGCCGTCATTTCACGGAAAGCTTCCTCGGAGTTAGTAACGAAGTAGACTACTTGGATATTATCCTCTTCAGAAAGCTTTTCGGTAAACTCAGCAAACTTTGTTTCATCAACCAGGATAGCAAAGCCATTTTGAGGTAAAATTAGCATTTCAGGTTCATCATTGCTGTTTACTTCTGGTCGTTTTCCAATGGCACCAGATTTAAGCCATAGTAACGGTAATATTTCGCGGAACTGTTGACCTAATGAAACACTGTTTTTATCCAAGAATTCTAGCTTGAAGTATTCAGCGTTTGCAGGAAAGCCTTCACTCATAGGACGCTTAACTTGTGATGTTACGATGATTGACCCAAGTAAGTGAGAAACACGTGTTTTGATAGACTTGAATATGGCAGCTGATTTTGATGCAATATAAAAGTCTGTGATATGATCCTGTTCCTCAAGAGCAGTCAACCACTCATCAGCGGAATCTACATCAAAGAGAATTGAAGCTGTATGTTTATCCGAAACGATGAATTTACTGTCTTTGCTTACTAGTGATTGCGGTAGTTGTGCCTTTCCTTCCTTGTTTTTGAGTAAAGAGACGATTTGCTTTTTTGCAGTAGCGGTTAATTCAGAAGGATTATCTACAAAACCCAACTGATAGAATGAGCGCTCAATCTCATTAGATGCAGTCTGAGTCGTGAAGTATTCACCTGTTAGGGTTGAACCATCATCTCGCTTGCCAAGAATGCTATACTTTGTCCTTGGCCAAGTTACCGCACGACAAATTCCATGTTTTTCCCATTCAATGTCGCCAGGCTGATAGCCATTTTTTTTCAAGGCCTTTGCTTCATCATCGGATACCTCATTATTTGTTACTAATATACAGCGGCGGTTTCCGTCATCCTCAGAATTAAGTAAATTTACTGCATGTAATGTGGTGCCGCTACCTGCAAAAAAGTCAACAATTAGAGCATTTTTCTTTCCGGATACAGCGAATGTTAATGCTTCATGGACAGCATAAAGCGATTTTGGGTATGAGAAGCCACCACCAAGTATGGATCTAATCATATCTGTACCGTGGGCTTCTGCATTACATAAAGGATCAGTCCAAACCGTTTTTGGAGGTTCGCTTTCTCTACGAAGGATAACTTCTATTCGATCTCCTTTTTTTTCAATAAACATTCTATCTTTTACTGATTCTACAGTATCGCGCCCATATCTCCATTTCTTTTCAATGCCATTCTTATCAATGGGCCAAACATAAATTGTACCATCTTCATTATGCTCTACTTGAGCTGTAGGGTGTAATTCTTTATCAAGTAAATCACCGAAACCGATGATATTATAATTAGAGTCTAAAATTACTGGATAAAAACATGTCGCACCTTCATATCGGCCTGATGTGCTCCCCCAACGTCTTAGATTATATACATCTCCACCAGTATGTTGCTTGCGGTAAATAGTACTTTCTGCTGAATATGAAAATATCGCATATTCGTGAGTCACAGAGAATTTTTTGCCCTGAGTTCCACCGGGATTATGCTGAATGGTTACACAAGTATGAGTTAGGTTTGGAAAAAGTTCATGAAGTAGAACCCATAGATGTGCATATTCATTATCATCTATTGTAGTAATCAAAACGCCATCATCAGCAAGTATTCTTTTTGCAATCTTTAATCGTTTTTGCATCATTGAGAGCCACTTACTGTGGCGCCAGTTATCACTAGAATCAACATAGTCATTATTGTATTTCCAATCCCGCGCACCTGTGTTGTATGGGGGGTCGATATAAATACAATCAACCTTCTTAGGGTAGAGATATTCCAGTAACTGAAGGGCATGATAATTGTCTGCTTCAATGACTGCATGCCATAAGTTACTATCAGGCGCATTTTCTACAGAATCAATCGGTTGAAGAGTGGGAAAAATTGGCTCGCCAAATTGAGCAACTGAAACTAGCTCCGTGATTGGTATGTTCTCGGTATTACCAGTTGCTTTGTTGCGGCAAAGGGCAACATCTCCATCTAACTTCAGTACCGTATATACATCATTAATGTGGCCTGTTTTTTGTGCAACAGTCGAGCCACGTTTGATAGGAACTTCATAAAGTGGAGTGCATTCAGGGATGTGCTCCTCAAATACAAGACCAAATTTTTTGTTTTTTGATATGCGGGCAAATTCCTGTTCCAAGCGATTACGCAAAGAAGTGTCAGGGATTTGACGCAGTAAATCATTGATTGCAGCCATTTTTTAAATCCTCCTATATTTAATCATTCGTTTCGTACTTACTCCACGAACGACCAAAAAGTTCATTTCCGTCTGATAAGCGCAAGATTGCTGTTTCTTCTAAAATTCTATGTGCTTTCTCGGTTGTAGAATCAGCTTTATCAAATGCAATAAAAACCTGGCGCTTGGTAGATTGATAACGTTCCAATATATGCTCCAGATGAACATCCTCAATACGTTTAAGAATATTGGAGTCATGGATGATCGCAGGAATTGGGCGTAATTCAAGTACACTCAAATCGTACACAACAAGGCTCTTGAATGCTGTTCCTTCACTTGTGTTGCCAGGAGTTTCGAAGATGATGTCCTTCTGGGGAGTGATATACAAAAGAGGAGCAGTTTCCTGTTTCTCAGTTACTACGCCGTTAATTGTTTCCATACGAAGATTGATGTCATCTTGTATCTCGCCTAGTTTTTCAGTTTGTTGCAACAATAGTTTTTCAAGTTTTTGCTCTGCTTCAGCTCGAGCATCCTGCAACTCTTTTTGATGAATCAACTCGGCTGTTTCTTCTTCAAGTCTATCAATGCTTTTTGATACATTAACACACTGAGAGAGTACTCTCTCAGACATCTCTTTTGCTATACCGGACTCTTCGATTTTTCGATTTAGGCGTCTGATTTCCTTATCATATTCTTCGATTAGTGGTTGTAATCGATAGATTTCCTGATCCATTTCTTCGCCTAAAATCTCTCTGATTTTTATATGAAAATGTTCAATTTCTTCAAATGCTTTTAAATTTGCATTTGGAAAGAAGCGTAGCAAGGATTCAAATTCACTTGCGGTTTCAGCCTTGCTGTCAGTTATATTGCTTTTTATAGCATTTAGCTGTGATTGCAGACGATTGCGCTTACGTATTATGCTATTCAATTCTTTTTGAACAGCTGTTATTCGTTCGAATGTTTGTGTATCAAACCCAAACATTGCTAATTGAGCCTCTTCGCTGTTTTTCATTAGCTTTTGGAGTCTCTTTCTCAATGACTCGATAGTCTTTTGGTTACTTTCGATTTTATCTATGTCCACCTTTTGACGCTGACGAGATTTAAGCTGTGAAGCTTTAATTCCGAGTTCTTCCTCCATAAATTTGATAGAAGCAAGGATTTTGTAATGACCAAATAGCTTCAATAGAAAATCCACAGCCTTTTCATCTTGCTCACGAGGTTTCACTAACAATGGATACTTTTCTAGTGTATTTTCACGTCCATAGATACGGAAAAAACGCTCGGTTATTTCTGAAAACGTAAGGGCTGGTAGCCCAATTTTATATTCCTGAAACAGAAATCTTCGAAATTCGTCAAGCGTCAATTTTGTTATGAAATGGCGCTCTTTATCGATTCGATATACACTTTTAGGATCGTCAGTGCTTCTATAGAAATAATATGGCTGTCCCTCAAATTCGAAAGTGAAATAGATGGTATGTGGGCCTATTTCCTTTTTTATATCATCTGTCAGGGAGTAGTAGCTTTCACCGCCGAATACATAATCTATAATCCATAGGAATGTTGATTTTCCGATTGCATTGCTACCGCCTGCGCTACCTAGAACTGTATTTAAGCCTGAGTTAAACCGGATAATTTGATGCTCTGGAGCAAATTTATCACATTGAATCTCTATCAACATATCGTAGCACCCTCCCTTCTTCAATTAGTCCAATTTTACCTAATGCAAACAAGCAGTCTAAAGCACTCAGGAAATCAGCCATGTCCTTTTCACGATATCTAGTTAGTTCAAATAACTCTTTAGGTGACATATCCTGTTGTGCTAATGCCTCTAAAATATCTGGGAAAAGAGAAATAACGCTGTTTGTATAGGAAGTTACTTTATTTGGTAATCTCATCGAACACCTCACACCTTTGAACGAAGTAGGAGATTATTATCTCGCAAGCTTCTCTATATTTGCGGCCGGTTTTTTCAAACAAAGTTTCAACAAGTAGGTTGTATATTGCGCTTTGAGATATATGTGATTCACTTGCATCTTCATACATCCGTTTGACGCTTTTTGCAAACTTATCGACGTTCAGCTTGTTTTCTCCGGCCAACCGATCTAATGCATCATTGACTCCCTGATACAACCGCCGAACATCAAAAAGCACTCTTTCTTTCAAACGTTTTTCAGTGATTTTATTCTCAACTTTTACAGGTTCAATTTTGAGTTGTGTATCATCAGTAACATCCATTAAGTCAACTTCCCGAAGTACTTGTTCGATTTGCTTTTCTATTGTATATCTCGAGGTTGCATCTCTTGCAGCCATAAGAACTTCCAAGTCATGCTTTTCTGATAGTAAAGCTAATTTTACTTCCTCAGAAGCATTTTGAATTTCGCGCTCACATTCAACACATAAAACCACTTCATCAGTTTCTGAAAGGCGAACGACCTTAGCAAAGTTAACGTCGTTGCCTTCTTTTTTTATACCTAAAACTCTTCCGCACTTTTGGCATTTGCCACCTGTTTCTGCAAGCAACACTAAAGAGCGGGCATCAATCGCAATTTCGTAAGCAGTTTCCATAGACAAATTGCTATACGTTGTAATGAAACTAATATCCATTTTTTGATCTTCAAAGGACTGTATGTACTCGGTAGTTGTCTCTTTCACGCTATCTTCGCAATTTCGGTTCTCGACATTTAATACTGTGTAAAGAAAAACTCCGGCGATAAAGTCTTCAAAAACAAAAGCATCACGTCTTACTATAGATTTCTTGGTCATGCCATTCACTATTTCGACTATTGTGTCAGGCTCAATTGTATTATCAGACGCAATAATGTCTTTCAGAGCAAGAATGATGAGGCTCCTTTTATTGCTATCCAACATGTTAAGAATGTGCTGTTTAAAGTAATTAGAAACAGCGCGTGGGTCTACTGTTGGAGCTTTATCAGTTATATTAGGCGATAGATTCTTTTTACCCAGAATTAAATCTGAAACAGTACCGTCCTCACCACGAATATCATAAGTAGGCGCAATAGAAAGCAGCATGGTACCACATAGAAGTTTTTGTGAAATTCTTTTTGCGCTACAAATCTTTAAAATTGTTGCAAAAGTACCAAAACATAGCTTTTTCATATATTGCGCCTCCTTTCATTGAATTTAATCTGTTGAAGTATCGTCATCGACGTAGTCAACAATATCTCCAATGTTGACATCAAGGGCTTTACAGATTCTTCCTAACACATCCATGCTTACCGGCAGATCTTTACTCATTTTTGCTATCGTTGTCGACGTTAAGTTCGTTATTGCCATTAAATCCTTTTTCATCATTTTTTTATCTATTAAAAGTTTCCACAATTTGTTATAACTAAAAGCCATTATAATCGCCTCCAAGCACAATTGGATGGTATCCAAAGACGTGTCTTTATTATTATAGCAATTTACTAAGCGAAATACAATCAATTATTTAAATATGCTTATTCAATCTTTACGAACGCTTAGTTCGTTTGACGTCATAAAAACGAATTGTTATTTGTGGAGTCCCAGCGGAGTGTCAGCGGAGTTGTAGCTGAGGATTTAAAGTGTATGACTTTATAAAATTTAGTTAGACGGTAAGACAAGCTGAACTTTTTGAAAAGGGGGTAAAGTCATGGAAGAAATTCGTGATTGTAATGGTCGCATAGCTTGCAAGGGCAATGCAACAACAGGTCTCATAGAAGTGTTATATAAACGCTGTAAAACCAGTACACAAATACCTATTGGAGGAACTTTAAGAATTGAACGTGATGGTGTTGTGACGATAGTCACTCGATTAAGCGATTCTGCTTTTCATGTAGAAAGTCATGCTAATGCAGCATAGAAAGATAGCTAACTAAATAAAAAATCCGCAGAGCTGCACGACGGCCAGGATAAGTTCTCACACTAGAGAACTATCTTGGCCGTCCTTTTTTGTTCTACGGATCTTTTCGGCTCCTGCGGATTTTTCAAAGCCAAATTTTGAAAACCAAAGGAGTCAAATTATGAAAAGAGCGTACAAAACAAGTAAAAAGAAGAGAACTAACTACATTTATTACACTGCTGAAGGAACAAAGATTGTGATTACCCCAGGTGAAGATGGAGTCACCGAAGCTGATATCGAGCTTTTACATACTATGGATGATGACGAAGTGGACGAGCAGCGCCGGTACGATTATCGAGTGACAACACATCTGGATGCTTATCATGATGGCGAAGAGGAAGCGGCAAATGACCGCAATAAGTATCTTGCAGATGATACTGCGAATCCAGAACAGCTAATTATACAAGCAGAAGATGAGGCTGAACATCAAGATATGCTGGACAAGTTAACCAAGGCAATGGAGTGTCTTTTACCACAACAAAAAGAACTCTTCAAAAAAGTATACCTTGAAAAACGATCCAACACTGATATTGCAACAGAAGAAGGTGTTACAGAAGCGGCTATTCGTGGTCGCCTTAAGAAGCTTCAAGAAAGACTTAGAAAAATTCTATCCTAATTGGGTTCGCAAGAACCCTTTATAAAAAAATCTTTTCTGAAAAGGGGGTTCGAAAGAACTCTCTTTTTCGCTTATCGGTGAGGGGCAGATAAATCGCCCCCAGAAAGGAGATGGAATATGAACCTTAAACACAAAGTCACAATCAATGTGGCAAGGCCCGGTGGCGAAAGAAGCTCAGTAATTCAAAGCAGTCGGAAGACAATCCGAGCGAGAATGCTTGATTTCCTATTTGGAAAGAAAGTCAGTCTGCTTGTAATTACTCCCGGTGACTCAGTTGAGACGGTAGAAATAAAGGAAATCAAGGAAGGAGGTGTGGGTCATGAGTAAGATTAAGCTCCTTCTCGATGTGGTGTCAGATCTTAGAGCTCTGGCAGATAGTGTTCAGGCTGTAGCTGATGCAATAGCAAGTAATGGGCCTCATGAGATTACAAAGCCAGAGCAACCAAAGCCTGAAAATCAATCTGAAGAAAAGCAGCTCACCTTAGAAGAAGTAAGGGCGGTACTTGCGGAAAAAAGCCATGACGGATTTACAGCTGAAGTAAGAGCACTTCTAGAAAAGTATGGTGCATCAAAACTCAGCCAGATTGATCCAAGCAAGTATGCTGCACTTCTTGCCGATGCGGAGGGATTGAAATGAGTAAACATGCAATTCTCTCTGCATCTGGAGCCCATAGGTGGTTAAACTGCACACCATCAGCGAGGTTGGAGCTGGAGTTTGACGACAACAGCGGTGAAGCTGCGGCTGAAGGCACAGCTGCCCATGCGTTAAGTGAGCACAAGCTCCGCAAAGCGCTTAAGATGAGATCAAAAAAGCCGGTTTCTCCATATGACTCAGATGAGATGGATAATTATACTGATGGTTACGTGGAGTTTGTGCTTGAAGTGATTGAGCAAGCCAAGCAGGCCTGTAGTGATCCCCTGATCTTGATAGAACAGCGGCTTGATTTTTCAAAGTATGTGCCTGATGGCTTTGGGACCGGGGATTGTGTAATTATAGCTGATGGAACTCTTCATATTATTGATTTTAAGTATGGTCAGGGTGTCTTAGTCAGCGCAGAGGACAATCCTCAAATGAAACTATATGCCCTTGGTGCACTGGATCTCTTTGATGGTATTTATGACATCGAGATGGTTTCAATGACAATCTATCAGCCCCGTCGAGAAAATGTCAGCACGTCCATAGTCTCAAAAGAAAGCTTGTATCAGTGGGCTGAAGAAGTTTTGAAGCCTAAAGCTGAACTGGCCTTCGCTGGTGACGGAAACTACTGCCCTGGAGAATGGTGTCAATTTTGTCGAGCAGCAGTGAAATGTAGAGCAAGAGCAGAAGCAAAAATGAAACTGGCTACATTTGAGTTTGCACTACCGCCACTTTTATCAGATGAAGAAATTGCTGACATTCTATCTTCTATCGGTGATCTCACCAGCTGGGCAAATGAGATTATAGCCTATGCGACGGATGAAGCAGTTAATCATGGAAAGAAGTGGCCAGGGTTTAAAGTAGTCGAAGGTCGCTCCAACCGTAAATATAAAGATGAAGAAGCAGTCGCAGAAGCAGCAAAGAATGCAGGATACCGAGATATATACAAGCAAAGTCTCATCACTATTACCGAAATGGAAAAATTGATGGGCAAGTCAAAATTCAATGAAATCCTTGGTGAGCTAGTTATGAAGCCACCGGGCAAACCGACGCTAGTTCCAGTTTCAGACAAGCGTCCTGAAATGAACACATCATCAGCAAAAATTGATTTTATGGAGGTATAAAAATTATGTCAAAAACAGCAAAAAGAACAAATCCAACAAAAGTAGTTACAGGAGTTGTCAGACTTTCTTATGCCAATGTGTGGGAACCGAAATCTATCAATGGCGGTGCTGAAAAATACAGTGTAAGTCTGATTATTCCTAAGAGTGATACTAAAACCTTAAGTGCTATCAATGAAGCGGTGAATGCTGCAATAGAAGAAGGTAAAGGTAAATTCGGTGGTAAGATTCCAAATAAAGCGGCGTTAAAGCTTCCTCTACGTGATGGAGATATTGATCGTCCAGATGATGAAGCTTATGCAAATAGCTATTTTATCAATGCAAATAGCAATACCGCTCCACAAATTGTAGATAGAAACGTCAATCCAATCATTGATCGTTCTGAAGTATACTCTGGTGTCTATGCAAGAGTGAGTATCAACTTCTACGCCTTTAACTCCAATGGAAACAAAGGTATAGCCTGTGGACTTGGAAATATTCAAAAAATCCGTGATGGTGAACCTTTGGGTGGCAGAACTAATGCAGCTGATGATTTTGCCACTGATGTGGATGATGACTTTTTATCATGAGAACCCTCAGTATAGATATAGAAACATTTAGCAGCGTAGACCTCGCCAAAAGCGGGGTCTATCGTTACGCTGAAGCACCGGATTTTGAGATTTTACTTTTCGGTTACAGTGTGGATGCTGGGCCGGTTCAAGTAGTAGATTTCGCTTGTGGCGAAAAAATACCTAAAGAAATACAGCAAGCGATTCTAGATAATAATGTTACCAAATGGGCGTTTAATGCGCAGTTTGAGCGGATTTGCTTATCGAAGTACTTTGGTATACACCTTGCACCTGATTCTTGGCGTTGCACAATGGTTTGGTCTGCGTACCTTGGGCTTCCTTTATCTTTGGAAGGAGCAGCAATCGTAACAGGAGCAGACAAGAAAAAGCTAACAAAAGGTAAAGAGCTCATTCGATATTTTTCAGTTCCATGCAAACCAACAGTAACTAATGGTGGTCGTACACGAAATCTACCTGAACATGCTCCAGAGAAGTGGAATAGCTTCAAAGCATATAATCTACGAGACGTTGAAGTTGAACTTTCTATACAGGAAAAGCTTCAAAAATTTCCTATGCCTGAAGAGGAATGGAATAACTATATTCTAGATCAGCAAATCAATGATCGAGGTATTCAGTTGGATTTGGAATTGGTAAAAAAAGCGATTCAATGTGATGAAAAAGTAAGAGAAGAGCTAACAAGCAGACTAAAAGAACTAACTGATCTTGATAATCCTAATTCAGTTGTTCAAATGAAATCCTGGCTATCAGAAAATGGTCTGGAAACAGATAGTCTTGATAAGGCATCAGTTAAGGCGCTATTAAAGGAAGCTCCAGATAATCTGAGTGAAGTACTGGAACTGAGACAGTTACTAGCTAAATCCAGTGTAAAGAAATACACCGCTATGGAAAATGCTGTATGCACTGACGGAAGAGCTCGGGGACTACTACAATTCTACGGTGCTAATCGAACCGGTAGATTTGCAGGAAGGCTTATACAAGTTCAAAATCTCCCTCAGAACCATTTGTCGGATCTGGAACAGGCACGTCGCTTGGTTAGAGGTGGCCATTTTGATGCCTTGGAAATATTGTATGACTCTATTCCGGGAGTTTTGTCTGAATTAATTCGAACCGCTTTTGTGCCAAAGAAAGGATATAAGTTTATCGTTGCTGACTTTAGTGCAATAGAGGCTAGAGTTATTGCTTGGCTTGCAGGCGAGACATGGAGAAACGAAGTGTTTGCTACTCATGGAAAGATTTATGAAGCATCTGCTTCCCAGATGTTTAAAGTCCCCTTAGAAGAAGTCACAAAAGGCAGTCCTCTAAGACAAAAAGGAAAAATTGCGGAGCTGGCCTTAGGTTATGGTGGTTCTGTAGGTGCATTAAAAGCAATGGGTGCACTTGATATGGGTCTTACCGAAGAAGAGTTAAAACCTTTGGTCTACGCATGGCGAAATGCAAATCCTAATATTGTACGACTTTGGTGGGATGTTGATCGTGCTGTCAAAGAAGCTGTAACAGAAAGGTGCAGAACTGAAACTCATCGTATCCGTTTTGAGTATCGTAGCGGGATGCTATTAATATGGCTTCCTTCTGGCAGACAACTTACTTATGTTAAACCAAGAATGGGTATTAACAGCTTTGGCAGTGAAGCAGTGACTTATGAAGGAGTTGGTGCCACAAAGAAATGGGAGCGCATTGAAAGTTATGGTCCCAAGTTTGTCGAGAATATTGTGCAAGCTATTTCAAGAGATATTCTTTGCTATGCCATGAGAAGATTGAATGAAAAAGGTTTTGATATTGTAATGCATGTCCATGATGAGGTAGTTTTAGAAGTCCCTTTAGAAGTAACCGTTACTGATATATGTACTCTAATGAATCAGACACCAACTTGGGCTCAAGGACTTTTACTTCGTGCAGATGGATACGAATGCAATTTCTATAAAAAGGATTAATTTGAGGGGGTTCGAAACCTCCTCATTTTTTGCTTATAGCTGAGGGCATGTTTTATTGCTCTACTACTATAAGCAGGAGGTTCAATATGAACAAATTAACTATATTCAACTATGAAGGCAACACAGTAAGAACAGTAATGAAGGATGGAAATCCTTGGTGGGTTCTAAAAGATGTATGTTCGGTACTAGACATTGGAAACAGTCGTGATGTTATGGCTCGTTTGGACAGTGATGAAAAGGGAGTCGATATTATCGACACCCCTGGAGGAAAACAGGAAGTATCTATTATCAATGAAAGTGGTCTTTATAGCGTGATATTGGTTTCACGTAAGCCAGAAGCTAAAAAGTTCAAGCGCTGGGTAACCCATGAGGTGCTTCCTTCAATCAGAAGGCATGGACTTTATGCTACAGATGAGTTACTTGCTAATCCAGACTTTTTGATTCAGGCACTACAGGAGCTTAAAGCGGAAAGAGCTAAAAATGTTGAGTTAACTACTACCATTAGCATTCAAGAACAGCAAATTGCAGAAATGAAACCTAAAGCAAGTTATTACGATGTGGTACTCAACTGTAAGGATGCGGTGTCTATTACAACAATAGCCAAGGACTATGGAAAATCAGGGCGCTGGTTTAATGAGTATCTGCATAATTTAGGTGTTCAATTCCGTCAAGGGAAGATTTGGCTTCTATATCAAAAGTACGCTCAACATGGATATACGACGACAAAAACCCATACTTATCTTGGAAATGATGGGACGATGCATTCAAAGGTTCATACTTACTGGACTCAGAAAGGACGCTTGTTCATTTATGAGCTTCTTAAGGATCATGGCATTTTACCATTGATTGAACAAGAGTCCGAAATCGAGGAGATGTAACTTATGGATAGATATAACGCTGAAGGCTATCCAGATCCAACTGCAGCAGAAGCCTTGGAAAATATCATGCGTGAAGAAAAGGCAAAAAACTATAAACCTTGCGTTTTTATTTGTTCTCCTTTTGCTGGAGACATAGAAAAAAATCTGAATAAAGCTAGAGAATACCTGAAGTTTGCAGTGGAGCAAGGAACCATACCTTTTGCTCCTCATCTGCTATACCCTCAAGTGCTAGATGATGGCGATCCTGAACAAAGAAAACTAGGACTATACTTTGGCATGATATGGCTTAGAAAGTGCGATGAGCTGTGGGTATTTGGTCGCTATATCTCAAAAGGGATGCAAGCAGAAATAAACAAAGCATCGAAGCATCGTATACCTATCCGGTATTTTTCTGAAAACTGCGAGGAGGTGCAGAAGCTATGAAGATAGCGGTTGGTAACAGCCGAATGGATAAAAAGTGGAAGAACAAAGATATCACATGGGAGGACTTTATCTCACGAGTTAAATCTACCATACGAACAACAGAAACTGTATCTGAGTTCCGAAAAATGAGTCGCGCTCAGCAGGACTCAATAAAAGATGTGGGTGGATTTGTGGGAGGAGCCCTTCGTGAAGGAAAACGCAGAAATGGTTATGTCCTCTCCCGTTCCCTTCTGACTTTAGATATGGATTATGCCAAACCAGGGGTTTGGGAGCAAATTGAAGCGTTACATGATTTCAAATGCTGCATCTATTCTACACATAAACATACATCAGATGCACCGCGATTAAGACTTATTATTCCACTTAAAAGAGAAGTAACAGAGGATGAATACCCAGCCCTTGGTCGGATGGTTGCAAAGGAGATTGGGATTGATTTATTCGATGACACCACTTATGAACCTTCAAGACTCATGTATTGGCCATCTACACCGTCAGATGGAGAATTTGTGTTTAAAGAGAAAGACGGTGAACTATTGGACCCAGATATCTATCTTTCAAAATATGTAGATTGGCGGGATACTTCCATGTGGCCAGTCTCAAGTCGACAATCTGAGGTCGTGCAAAGGAAAATTACTAAACAAGCAGATCCATTAATTAAAGAAGGGGTTATAGGAGCATTTTGCAGAGCCTATACCATTGAAGAAGCCATCGAAGAATTTCTACCTGATGTATATGAACCTAGTACTATGAATGGAAGATTTGATTATATTCCAGCAGATTCTTCAGCGGGCTTGGTAATCTATGACGGTAAATTTGCATATAGCCATCATGCCACCGATCCAGCATGTGGAATGCTGCTAAACGCTTTTGATTTGGTCCGAGTGCATAAGTTTCGGGACTTAGATGAAAAGGTCGCAGAAAATATACCGCCAAGTAAACTACCTTCGTTTAGAGCTATGACAGATTTGGCTTTAGAGGATGAACGGGTAAAAGAGCAGTTTGCAGAAGAACGAAAGGCTCAGGCTGAAAAAGAGTTTATTGATGAAGATTGGGAAAAGCAGCTGGAACTTGATAAGACAGGAACAGTTAAAAATACCCTTAGAAATTTGATTTTGATACTTGAAAATGATCCAAACCTGAAAAGCATTGTGTTTAATCAGCTTTCAGACAGCCTTGAAATTAAAGGTGAGGTTCCTTGGCCACATCCATCAAAGTTCTGGAGAGATGCAGATGATGCCCAGCTAATCAGCTACATTGACACCCACTACGGGACCTTCTCTGCAAGAAACTATGATGTAGCGGTAGCGAAGGTCGCTGACGACAGGTCTTATCATCCGATTCGTGAGTTTATTGATGCACTCCCTGAATGGGATAAGGTACCTAGAGTAGATACCTTGCTAATCGATTATCTAGGTGCATCAGATAACCCATATGTTCGGGCTGTGACAAGAAAAACTTTATGTGCGGCTATCTCTCGTGTACTGACTCCAGGCATCAAGTTTGATTCCATGTTGGTCTTAAATGGCCCGCAGGGAGTTGGAAAAAGTACTCTTATAGCCAAGTTAGGTGGAGACTGGTTTTCTGATAGTTTGAGCTTATCAGATACCAAGGATAAGACCGCCGCAGAAAAGTTACAGGGTTACTGGATTTTAGAAATTGGAGAACTGGCTGGACTGAAAAAAGCTGAAGTGGAAACACTTAGAAGCTTCCTATCTCGCCAGAATGATATTTATCGAGCCAGCTTTGGCAAGAGAGCTACTCCTCACTTAAGACAATGTGTCTTTTTTGGTACCACTAATGCTGAAAAAGGCTATTTGCGGGATACCACAGGAAACCGTCGTTTCTGGCCGGTAAAGACTCCGGGAAATGGTACAAAAAAGTCATGGCAGTTAGAGCAGGATGAAATTCTGCAGATATGGGCTGAAGCTCTTACCTTCGTTAAGGCTGGAGAGAAATTGTACCTTGATGCCAGTCTTGAGAAACTTGCAAAAGAAGAACAGCGAGAAGCTATGGAATCCGATGAGCGAGAAGGTTTGGTTAGAGAGTACCTTGATATGCTTTTACCTGAGGATTGGGACACCATGGATTTATATGAACGCCGAGCCTATATCAATGGAACTGAGTTTGGTGAAAGCAAGAGGGTTGGTGTTTGGAAACGAAAATCGGTTTCTAATATGGAAATTTGGTGTGAGTGCTTTGGAAAGGATCGAGCCAACCTGCGAAGGGTGGATGGTAATGAAATATCGGCGATTATGGCAAGTATCGGAGGCTGGACAGGTCTCGTGAAAAAAGAACGAATCCCGCTTTATGGACCACAATGGGTTTATGTTCCCAAAGAGTAATTTAGTTTGGAACACATGGAACAATTTTTTCTCTGGAACAAATTTTACCTGTTCCGGTGAAACAAAAATGGTCATTTGGTACACCTCATCGGAACAGGCGGCAGCCCCTTGTAAAGTAGGCTACTTTATAACCTCTGTTCCATTGTTCCAAAAGTTATTATTAAAAATAATTATAAAGATATAAATAAGAAATCGCATGCAGACGCGTATATACGCGCGTATAGAGACTTTTTGGATTTAGGGAACATGGAGGATATATGAGAGAAAAAAAGATTGAACAGCAACTGGTAAAAGAAGTGAAAGATATAGGTGGTATTGCACTGAAAATTGTATCACCAGGTTTTGATGGAATGCCAGACAGATTGATTCTTTTACCGGGTAGAAAAATCGCCTTTGTTGAGGTAAAAGCACCAGGTAAAACCTTAAGGCCTCTACAGGAAAAGCGAAAAAGACAGTTAGAAGCACTTGGTTTTTTGGTGTTCTGCCTGGATCATATAGAACAGATTGGAGGGATACTTCGTGAAATACAAGCCTCATGAATATCAGGTTTATGCCACTGAGTATATCCTCAATCATCCTATAGCAGCAGTGCTCTTAGATATGGGATTAGGTAAGAGTGTCATAACCTTAACTGCTATCTTTGATTTAACACTGGATAGTTTTCTCGTTCGTAAGGTTCTGGTTATTGCACCACTTCGAGTAGCGAGAGATACATGGCCTGCAGAGATTGAAAAGTGGGATCACCTAAAGGGGCTTAAATACACCGTAGCAGTTGGTTCGGAGGTTCAGAGAAAAACAGCCCTTATGAAAAGAGCTCAAGTCTACATTATCAATCGAGAAAATGTGGAATGGCTAATTTCAAGAAGTGGAATTCCCTTTGATTTTGATATGGTGGTAATTGATGAGCTGTCCTCTTTTAAATCTCATCAAGCCAAGAGATTTAAAAGCTTAATGAGAGTTAGGCCAAAGGTAAATAGGATAGTAGGACTTACTGGAACCCCATCCTCCAATGGATTGATGGATTTGTGGGCACAGTATCGCTTATTAGATATGGGGCAGCGATTAGGCAGGTTTATTGGCAGATATCGAGAGGATTACTTTGTACCAGATAAACGTAATCAACAAGTGATCTTCTCCTACAAGCCAAAACCGGGAGCAGAAGAAGCAATTTATAGGCTAATATCTGACATCACTATTAGCATGAAAGGGACAGACTACCTGAAGCTGCCTGAGCTGGTTATAAACGAAGTAGATGTAAAGCTATCTGAAAAAGAAATGAAAATCCTTGACGTTATGAAGCGTGATTTAATTGCAACGGTTAAAGGCGAGGAAATTACTGCAGCCAATGCAGCAGCTCTTTCGGGGAAACTCTTACAGATGGCCAACGGAGCAGTCTATGATGATCAAGGTACAGTACTTTATATACATGACCGTAAGCTGGATGCACTGGAAGACTTAATCGAAGCTGCTAATGGCAAGCCAGTTCTAATTGCTTATTGGTTTAAGCATGATTTATCTCGAATACAAAAGCGCTTTGAGGTTGAGGTGTTATCCACTAGCGATTCTATTAAGAGGTGGAATGATGGAGAAATCTCTATTGCAGCTATCCATCCAGCATCAGCAGGCCATGGACTGAACTTGCAAGCTGGAGGTTCAACTCTTGTATGGTTTGGTCTAACTTGGAGCCTAGAGCTTTATCAGCAAACCAACGCCCGTCTTTGGCGGCAAGGACAAAAAGAAACGGTAGTGATTCATCACTTGATTTCCAAAGGCACCATTGATGAACGTGTAATGAAAGCCCTAAATGATAAAAACAATACTCAATCCGCACTGATAGATGCGGTTAAAGCTACACTAAAGGAGGTCTGATAAAATGAACATTGTCTGGCAATATTTAGATAAAAGAGCAGCGGCAATTAACGCCCTAAAAGATTACAGCAGTATGAAGTACATCATAGAACATACCGATGAGGACATTGCAACCCTCAACGAAGAAATGAGTTCCCCAGCTTCCCCAGTTATCAATGGCATGCCATCGACCCATGATCCAAAAGCTGGAGAGAAAAGGCTCATTGCCTGCATCAATGAAATTGATGTATTGAAAGAACGTTATCGTCAAGCACTGGAATACATGGACTGGTTTCAACCGGCATGGGATGCTTTAACAGAAGATGAGCAGTATGTGTTAAAGGAGTTTTATTTGGATGATGAACAAAAGCAGATTGATGCAGTGTATAACATTTGTGATCACTTTAATATTGAACGTTCTTCTGCATACAACAAAAAGAATCGAGCGCTTCAGCATCTTGCGCTACTACTCTATGGAAAGTAATGAGTAATATCATGGATGATTTTATTAGAAATCCATAATACAATGGTATTGTGAAAAATTGTAGAGAGCCTTCGTGGAAATACCGCGGGGGCTTTTTGCATGTCCAAAGGAGGTACGAAATGCCAAAGAAACCAAAACGACCATGTTCTTCTCCTGGTTGTCCGGAACTGACAGATGGACGTTTTTGTCCGGAGCATGCCAAAAAGGAAGCTTCTCGTTATGAAAAATATCAGAGAGATCCTGAAACGAGGAAGCGTTACGGTCGTGCATGGAAAAGAATACGTGACCGTTACATTGCAGTCCATCCACTATGTGAAGAGTGTAAAAGACAAGGAAAGCTGACACCAGCAACTGAAGTGCATCATATCCTCCCCTTGGCACGAGGTGGGACACACGATGAAAGCAACCTAATGGCTCTTTGTACTCCTTGTCACTCAGCTATCACAGCAAGAGATGGAGACCGTTGGCCATCCCGGTAGGGGGGAGTCAAATCTCTACAGCTTTTTAAACGGTCAACGGGCGTGGGGCTTCGTGCAAAAAGTCGCAGTTTCAAACGGGGTAATACCCCCTTAATAAGAAATGAGGTGAGTTAATGGCCAAAGATGGTACAAATCGAGGTGGTGCCCGTATTGGATCTGGCCAGAAAAAGAAAGCACTTATAGATAAAATTGCTGAGGGAAATCCCGGAAAAAGAAAACTGGAAGTTATTGAATTTAAAAATACCGCAGAACTTCAAGGGCAGGAGATGCCACAGCCAAGGGCTATGCTTTCAGCAGTACAAAAGGATGGTAAAACCTTAGTAGCTAGCGAAATTTATGAGCTTACGTGGAAATGGCTTGAGGAGCGAGGGTGTGCACATCTAGTTCTACCACAGCTATTAGAAAGATATGCCATGAGTGCTGCTAGGTGGATACAGTGTGAGGAAGCAATAAGTGAGTTTGGTTTTCTTGCTAAACATCCAACTACTGGCAACGCTATCCAAAGTCCATACGTTTCCATGAGCCATAATTTTATGAGCCAAACCAACAGACTCTGGATGGAAATATATCAGATCGTTCGTGAAAACTGTGCGACAGAGTATTCCGGTGCAAATCCACAGGATGATGTAATGGAACGACTGTTGACTGCCCGTAGAGGTAAATAATGATAAGGAGATGTGAGATGAGTAAGAGATATTTAACAGCAGAAAGTGTATGTGCAGGACATCCTGATAAACTGTGCGATATTATTGCTGATAATATTTTGGATGAATGCTTTAGAAGAGATAAAGCGTCACGCGTAGCGTGTGAGGTTATGGCTACTAAAGGGAAAATTATCGTGGCGGGCGAGATCTCCTGCAGCGAGAAAATTGATATCAGAAGCATTGTTAAGAATGTGCTAAAAGAACTAGGTTATAAACCTTTGAAATTTTTAATTTATGTATATGTACACAATCAGAGTTCTGATATTGCATCTGGGGTGAATACTGCACTAGAAGCACGAAATGGTATAAACGAACAATATTGTTCTATCGGTGCTGGTGATCAAGGGACTATGTATGGCTATGCCACTAAAGAAACTAGAGAAATGCTTCCTCTTCCCCTTGTCTTATCTCATCGAATTGTAAAGAGACTAGATGAGGCAAGAAAAGGTAAGCTGATTAAAGGTATCCTTCCCGATGGAAAAGCACAGGTAACGATTGAGTATGATGATGATGTTCCAGTGAGAGTTAAAACCATTGTAGTGTCAGTTCAGCATAAAAAGAATAAAACTCAGGAAGAGCTAAAATCCGATATTTTAAATAATGTGTTATGGCAGTGTTTTGAGGATTTTCCTTTTGATGATGAAACAGAAATTCTTATCAATCCATCTGGCCAGTTTGTATTAGGTGGACCTGCTGCAGATACAGGTTTAACTGGAAGAAAGATCATGGTGGACACTTATGGCGGACTTGCATCACATGGTGGCGGAGCACTATGCGGGAAAGATCCCACAAAAGTTGACCGAAGCGGTGCTTATATGGCTCGGTATATTGCTAAACATATCATGTGGTGTGATTTTGCTGAGAAATGTGAAGTGGCTATTTCCTATGCCATTGGTAAGGCAAATCCTGTAGCCTTTTCTGTAAATACCCTTGGCACGGGTATTGTTTCTGACGAAATATTAACTCTTGCTGCACAGGAGGTTTTCAACTTAAGACCTGCGGCAATCATTGAGAAGTTGCGTCTAAGGAATGTGATTTATTCTGATACAGCAGTTTATGGTCACTTTAATAGTTGTCTGTTTCCGTGGGAAGATGTAAATAACTATAGTGAATTTAGAAAGGCGGTGGAAAAGTATGTTGATAGAGAAGATAAAAACTAAACAACTCATCCCCGCTGAATATAACCCAAGGAAGGATTTAAAACCGGGTGATCCGGAATATGAGAAACTTAAACGCTCCCTTGAGGAGTTTGGATATGTAGAACCCGTAATATGGAATAAGACCACAGGCAGAGTCATCGGAGGTCATCAGCGTTTGAAAATCCTGCTGAGTATGGGCATGGATGAGATAGAATGCGTAGTTGTTGAAATGGATGAGCAAAAGGAGAAGGCGCTGAACATTGCACTAAATAAAATAAGCGGAGATTGGGATAAAGACAAATTAGCACTTCTCATTACAGACCTTAATGCTTCAGACTTTGATGTATCTCTCACAGGTTTTGACCCAGAAGAATTAGACGATCTTTTCAAGGATTCCCTTAAGGATAATATAAAAGAAGATGATTTCGATGTAGACAGCGAGCTGAAAAAGCCCGCTGTTTCGCATTTAGGGGATATTTGGCTACTTGGACAGCATCGATTAGTCTGCGGAGACAGTACAAAGAAAGACACCTTTGATGTCTTGATGGATGGGAAAACTGCTAATTTGGTAGTTACGGACCCTCCATATAATGTTAACTATGAAGGCACTGCTGGAAAAATCAAAAATGACAACATGGCTAACGAAGCGTTCTATGATTTTCTGCTTGCGACATTTCAAAATACCGAAGCGGTAATGGCAAAGGACGCTTCTATTTATGTGTTCCATGCTGATACCGAAGGACTCAATTTTAGAAGAGCATTCTCTGATGCTGGATTTTATCTTTCTGGCACTTGCATTTGGAAAAAGCAGTCCCTTGTTCTCGGTCGCTCCCCTTATCAGTGGCAGCATGAACCTATTCTCTTTGGGTGGAAAAAGAAAGGCAAGCATCTCTGGTATTCAGACCGCAAGCAGACCACCATCTGGGAGTTTGAGAAACCAAAGAAAAATGGCGACCATCCAACCATGAAACCAGTGGCACTTGTGGCATATCCCATTATGAACTCAAGCCTTAGTAACTGTATTGTGCTCGATCCTTTCGGCGGTTCAGGAAGTACACTGATTGCCTGTGAGCAGACAAATAGAATCTGCTACACCATTGAACTGGATGAAAAGTACTGTGATGTCATTGTAAAAAGGTATATTGAGCAAGTGGGAAATTCTGATGGTGTGTTTCTTTTAAGAGATGGTTCGAAATTCAGATATTGTGACCTACCGGAGGTGAATGCAGATGAGTAAATTGACACTTGGTTCCCTTTTTGATGGGAGCGGAGGTTTTCCTCTAGGTGGTTTGCTTTGCAGCATCGAACCTTTATGGGCATCTGAAATTGAGCCGTTTCCTATACGGGTTACGACTAAACGTATCCCTCAGATGAAGCATTATGGGGATATAAACAAATTAAATGGCGCGGAGCTTCCGCCTGTAGATATCATAACCTTTGGCTCTCCCTGCACGGATATGAGTGTGGCGGGTAAAAGAGCTGGTCTGGACGGAGAGCAATCCGTCCTTTTTTATGAAGCAATCCGAATTATCAAGGAAATGAGGTGTAAGACCAATGGACAATATCCAAGGTACGCAGTCTGGGAAAATGTCCCCGGTGCATTCTCATCAAATAAAGGGGAAGACTTCAAGGCAGTCCTCGAAACGGTCATCAGCGTCAAAGAGCCGAACACCTCGGTGCCTTTACCTGAAAAAGGTCGATGGCCATACGCTGACATCTATATGGGAGACGGATGGAGTGTGGCTTACCGAACTATCGATGCGCAATATTTCGGAGTCCCCCAGCGTCGTCGTAGAATCTACCTTGTCGCAGATTTTGCAGACAGATGTGCCGGAGAAATACTATTTGAGTCCGAAGGCATGCCAAGGAATTTTACGCCGAGCGGCAGCCCGTGGCAAAGAACTGCCGGAAATGCTAAAAACCGCTCTGGAAAAACAGGCGATAGCATAACTTGCCTAAATGACCAAGGCGGAAGAGTGATGTCTGTTTCGAAGGATATTACAGCAACACTTCGAGCAGAGGAACATGGACATCAGCCTTGCGTAATGCAGTCAAGCGGATTTTGTACTGAACACAGTGCCAAGAGCAGAAGTGTAGGATATGAGGAAGAACGTTCCCCTACACTTAGAGCAGGTGTTGTCCCAGGTGCAGTCATGTCCTTTGAACCGGGTGCTGCTTCTCGAGTTGGTGGCCATACTGACGAAAACTTAAGTGGATCACTTCGTGCAAACATGGGAGATAATCAAACAGCTGTTGTCATTGAAAACCATCCAACTGATAGCCGTGTGAAACTCTCGGAGGATAATAAAGTACAGACGCTAACCTCTCGTATGGGAACTGGCGGTGGGAATGTACCTCTTATTATGAATACACCTAAAACATTAAAAATCCGCTCTGGCTGTGAAGGCGGTGGTAAGGGTGCATTGATACAAGATGATAAGTCTGCAACTCTTGGATGCAATAATGATCAGACTGTTTTTGTGCCTACCGCATATGGCATCTGTTCTGATAAAAGCAATTCCATGCAGTCAAGCAATCCACATAGCGGTATATATGAAGCAGATACTTCTCGAACCATTGATGCTAATGGAGGAAATCCAGGATGTAATCAAGGTGGTATTGCAGTAGTTGCTCTGCAAGGCTCGATGATTGGAAGAGAGGATAAAAATGGTCCCAAAGGAAGCGGTATAGATGAAGAGGTTTCTTTTACGCTTAATACCGCTGATCGCCATGCTGTTGCCTATGCCATGACTACCGGAGCCTATGCACAGGTTGAAGAAGATAAAGCACCAACGTTATTGTCGAGAGATTATAAGGATGCTCCTGTAGTGACTCAGCCTTCTTACGGTATTGATAGGGCGGCTTTTAATCAAGGACAGAACGCTCTGTATAAACCTTCTATAGATGAAGAACAGCAACCTACGCTCACAGCAAAAGGCCCTGGAGCAGTGGCACACTCAGCTTCGTTTTATCCTCAGATGAAAGCTGAAAGTCAATGCTACAGACAGGACGGCACATCAAATACGATTATCAATGGCACCAATCCAGGCTATCAAAACGGATTGGTTGAGCCGGACTATATTGTTCGAAGGCTCACACCAACGGAATGTGCAAGATTGCAAGGTTTTCCCGATAATTGGTGCGATGATCTTGGTACAGAAAATCCTACAGAAGATGAAATCTCATTCTGGACGGAGGTTTGGGAAACCCATCGCAAAATCATGGGTAAGAGTAGCAAGCCGAAAACAAGAAAGCAAATTATTAAATGGCTTAACAACCCCCATTCCGATTCAGCTGAGTACAAAATGTGGGGTAATGGTGTAGCACTTCCATGCGTCTGTTTTGTGCTGACTGGCATTGTGTTATCTGCACGGAATACCGCCGATTAATGGAACAGTATTTTCTACAGAAAGATGCCCTAAATGACTTGATATTAACAGCCTTTAGAGTGATATATGTATGTACCGAAAATAGAAAGGCGGTATAAAAATGCAGATAAACTATAATGTCACAGGAGCAAAAAGAAAAGAGTTAGTCAACGCAATCAGCCAAAAACTGAATGCTCCTGTAAGATATCTTGGAGCACCTACATTTGCATATGAGGTGGCAGACTACAATATTGACAAAAATGGAGTAGTCAGAGGACCAGATAATTCTGAACTGGTTGATGCTCTATTAAGCTTTCATGACTTCAAGGCAGCTACGGAAGAATATGACACACCACTTCCAAAAGCAGAGCTTGTTCCTGAAAATATTCAAATTCCCTATGAAGCGGCTCTTGGTGGAAGGGTAAGCCCATATAATGATTACGAAGAATCTCCCGTATACGCCGAGCCAGATGAAATCGAAGATGTTAGATTGATTATTCAAATGCCGAGGGAGGGTTTTACCGAAATCGCACTTGATAACCTAAAAGGATTGGTAGAAAGCAAAGAAACCCTTATAAAGAAAGCACTTGATACTGACTCTATTCCCATTATCGTAAATGAGGAATTTGTAACCTTCCCCTGGTTCCAAAGTGAGTGCTCCGCAGAGGAGGTTAAGGCTTATACCCACTTTGTAACAGCACTTTGCGAAATGGCAAAGAAGCAGACCCGCGTCAACTCGACCGAGAAATCAGTGGAGAATGAAAAGTACGCTTTCCGTTGTTTCCTTCTAAGACTTGGTTTTATCGGGCCAGAATACAAATCAGAACGAAAAATTCTCCTCTCCAAACTGTCGGGTAGCTCTGCCTTCAAAAGCGGAAGTCCCAAGCATGAGGAGGTGAGTGAATAATGAATATCATTCACCCAGAAATGCTAAAGCAACTTAGAAGTTATTACACTCCGGGAACTCGTGTCATGCTACTTAAAATGAATGACCCTTATACCAAACTTCAGCCTGGAACTAAAGGTACGGTTACTAGTGTTGATGACATGGGAACCATCCACGTCAGTTGGGATTCAGGCAGTTCCCTTGGAGTGGTCTTTGGAGAGGATTTATGCAGGAAAATCGAAGAGTAAACATACACATTTTAAGACCAATATGGCAGTAAATATGTAGATTTATATTGCAGAATTGTCTTGCTATATAAGCCTTTTAGAGTGATATATGTACATGCCGAAAGGACAAACACACTTTAAAAGGAGCGAGATACGATGTTAAGTGCAAAATTCGGAATCGAGATTGAATTTACAGGGATTACAAGGGAAAGGGCAGCCAGAGTTGCTGCAGAGTTTTTGCAAGGTACTTATAGTGAAGGCGGGACTTACTACGACACTAAGAAGGTAAAAACTCCAGATGGTAGAGTTTGGAGATTTATGTATGATGGGAGCATTCACTGTCAAAGAAAAGAAGGTAGAAGAAAAGTAGCTGCAGGTAGAGATTATAGCGTTGAGCTAGTTAGCCCAATCCTAACTTACCGGGAGGACATTGAAACTTTGCAGGAGCTAGTAAGAAAGCTTCGCAAAGCTGGAGCCTTTACAAATACATCTTGCGGCATTCACATTCATCTAGACGGTGCTGAACATACCCCGCGAAGTATTCGAAACTTTATAAATATCATTGCAAGTAAAAATGACTTATTTTATAAAGCACTTCAGATTGCACCGGAGCGAATGCGCTACTGCAAAAAGATGGACAGCATTTTGGTTGAGAAGATGAACCACAAAAAGCCTAAAACCATGAGACAAATTGAGGACATTTGGTACGAGGGCTACAGCGAGAGTAGAAGCACTCATTATCACAACAGCCGCTACCATTTCCTCAACCTTCACAGCTTTTTTACCGGAAACCATACAGTTGAACTTAGAGGATTCAATAGCGAACTTCATGCAGGAAAGATAAGAAGCTACATTGTTCTTGCCTTAGCTTTAAACAACCAAGCTTTAACGCAAAAATTTGCCTCTGCGAAGAAGCCTCAAGTAGAAAATGAAAAGTTTGCCATGAGAACCTACCTAAACCGTATTGGGTTTATAGGAGAAGAGTTCAAAAACTGCAGAGAGCATTTAACAGCAGCACTTTCAGGTTCTGCAGCTTGGCGGTTTCGGGCGGCCTGAGCTGCCCTAAGGTCCTAAGCTAGGAAGGAGGAAAACAATGAGTAACAAACTATATCTTGCCTATGGTTCTAATCTTAATCTGGAGCAAATGGCAAACAGATGCCCCACAGCCAAGGTAGTTGGAGCAAGTAAAATAAAAGGTTATCGTCTGCTTTTTAGAGGATCACATGCGGGAGCAGTGGCAACCATAGAGCCTTTCAAAGGCGAAAGCGTTCCAGTGTTAGTCTGGGATATCACACCGGCAGATGAAGCGGCTCTTGACCGCTATGAAGGATGGCCATTTTTATATCGTAAAGAAACCATTAAAGTGAGATTGAATGGTAAAACTGTGCAGGCTATGGTCTACATCATGAATGAAGGAAGGCCATTAGGCCAGCCAAGCTGTTATTATTACAGCACCATTCTAGATGGCTATAAAAGTGCAGGTTTTGATGTAGAGATTCTGCGTAAGGCGGTAGCGGATTCTTTTGAGGAGGATAATGAATGAACCAAACCATAAAAAAACAAATACTTGCCATTCGAGAAACAGGTGAAACGAATATGTTTGATCTTCCGGTTGTGACAAGTATTGCTTTAAGAGCAGGTTATACGGAGCTAGTAGATTACCTTGAAAAGAACAAAGGAGAATATGTCCATTTCATTTTGACAGGGGAAGCGAAAACAGAATAACCTAAACAAATTTTGAAGGAACTCTGCGGGGTTCCTTTTTTCGTAGCCATAAGGAGGTGGCGGCCATACGTAAACTAAAAAAATATAAGCCGACCATCTTTAAGGCAGATGGTTCGGTATATGATAAGGACGCTGCAGACATTGCGGTGTCTTTTATTAATTGCTTAAAACATACGAAGGGAGAATGGTATGGGCAGCCATTTGAACTTATAGACTGGCAGGAACAGATTATCCGCGATGTGTTTGGGATTATAAAGCCGAATGGCTACCGTCAATTTAATACTGCCTATATAGAAATTGCTAAAAAGCAAGGAAAATCTGAACTTGCAGCAGCGGTTGCCTTGCTCCTTACTTGTGGTGATTTTGAGCATGGTGGTGAAGTATATGGATGTGCATCTGACAGACAGCAAGCTTCCATTGTTTTTGATGTAGCAGTTGATATGGTAGAACAATGCCCAGCTCTGAAAGCAAGAATTAAACCGGTACTATCGCAAAAACGACTTGTTTATAAACCTCTAGGTAGTTTCTATCAAGTTTTATCTGCAGAGGCATATACCAAGCATGGACTAAATGTGCATGGTGTGGTATTTGACGAACTTCATGCTCAGCCAAATAGACAGCTTTTCGATGTCATGACTCATGGTTCCGGTGATGCCAGAAAACAACCACTGTATTTCTTAATCACAACTGCTGGGAATGACACCCATTCCATTTGCTACGAGGTGCATCAAAAGGCCAAAGATATCCTGGAAGGGCGAAAGGTTGACCCTACATTCTATCCTGTCATTTACGGTGCTGACGAAGATGATGACTGGACAGATCCAAAGGTATGGGCGAAAGCCAACCCCTCTCTGGGTATTACAGTGGACATTGAAAAGATACAGATTGCTTGTGAAAGCGCAAAGCAAAACCCAGCCGAAGAGAACCTATTCAGGCAGCTTCGTTTGAATCAATGGGTTAAACAGTCGATACGTTGGATGCCTATGGAAAAGTGGGATAAATGTGCTTTTACTGTAAACCCAGAAAGTCTTACAGGGCGTGTGTGTTATGGTGGTTTGGACTTATCCTCTACAACCGATATAACAGCATTTGTTCTTGTATTCCCTCCTGAGTATGAGGGAGATAAATATATCATCCTCCCTTTTTTCTGGATTCCAGAAGATAACATGGACCAAAGGGTAAAGCGTGATCATGTTCCCTATGACGTATGGGAGAAGCAGGGGTTCTTACACACCACTGAAGGAAACGTGGTGCATTATGGTTACATCGAAAACTTTATCGAAGAGCTGGGCTTAAAGTACAACATTCGAGAAATTGCTTTTGACCGGTGGGGAGCTGTACAGATGACACAAAACTTAGAGAACCTTGGGTTTACAGTAGTTCCTTTCGGTCAAGGTTTTAAAGATATGAGTCCACCTACAAAGGAATTAATGAAGCTTACCTTAGAGGAGAAACTGGCCCATGGTGGACATCCGGTTTTGCGATGGATGATGGATAACATCTTTATACGTACTGATCCTGCTGGGAATATCAAGCCGGATAAAGAAAAATCAACTGAAAGAATAGATGGAGCAGTCGCTACCATTATGGCTCTTGACCGAGCAATCCGCAAAGGTGGAACAGGTAACTCTGTTTATGACGGTCGAGGGCTTCTTATTTTGTAGCAAAGGAGAGTGATGCAGATGGGATTGTTTTCTAATATTTTCAAAGCACGTGATAAGCCGCAAAATCGAACCACAGGAAGCAATTACAGCTTCTTTTTTGGTGGAACAACCAGCGGTAAGCCTGTAAACGAACATACAGCAATGCAAATGACAGCGGTCTATTCATGCGTAAGAATACTTGCAGAGGCTGTGGCAGGGCTCCCCCTACACCTATATAAATACACTGATAGCGGTGGTAAGGAGAAAGCACTTTCTCATCCACTGTATTTTTTATTACATGATGAGCCGAATCCAGAGATGAGTTCTTTCGTTTTCCGAGAAACGTTAATGACTCATCTTTTATTATGGGGTAATGCCTATGCACAAATTATTCGAAATGGCAAAGGCGAAGTCATAGCACTATATCCGTTAATGCCTAATCGAATGTCGGTGGATCGGGATTCCAGTGGCGCTCTTTATTATACTTATACTAAGTATTCTGATGAAGCACCTACGATGAATGGAGTGACTGTCACACTTAGACCAAGTGATGTATTTCATATACCTGGCTTAGGCTTTGATGGACTAGTGGGCTATTCGCCGATTGCAATGGCTAAGAATGCTATAGGTATGGCAATTGCTTGTGAGGAATATGGAGCTAAATTCTTTGCTAACGGAGCTGCTCCAGGAGGGGTACTTGAGCATCCAGGTACCATTAAAGACCCTCAAAAAGTACGGGATAGTTGGAATGCAGCCTATCAGGGAAGCAGTAACTCTCATCGTGTAGCGGTGCTTGAAGAAGGAATGAAGTATCAGCCTATTGGTATCTCACCAGAACAAGCTCAGTTCTTAGAAACAAGAAAATTTCAGATTAATGAAATCGCTCGAATTTTCCGCGTACCTCCACATATGGTAGGAGACTTGGAAAAATCGAGCTTTTCTAATATTGAGCAACAGTCACTGGAGTTTGTGAAATACACATTAGATCCTTGGGTGATTCGTTGGGAGCAGACCATCAGCCGAGCACTTTTAAGGCCAGATGAAAAGAAACTTTATTTTGCCAAGTTCAATGTAGATGGACTGCTTCGAGGTGATTATGTTTCTCGAATGAATGGGTATGCAACCGCGAGACAGAACGGCTGGATGAGTGCCAATGATATTAGGGAGCTTGAGAACCTTGATCGAATCCCACCAGAGCTTGGAGGAGATTTATATCTAATCAATGGCAATATGACCAAACTTGAAGATGCGGGTATTTTCGCAAACAAAGAAGGATTGGAGGGAAATTCTGAATGAAGAAATTTTGGAATTGGGTTCGCGACACAGATACAGCGACACGAACTCTCTATCTAAACGGTGCAATTGCCGAGGAGAGTTGGTTTGAGGATGATGTTACTCCAGCTGCTTTTAGAGAAGAGCTAATGAGCGGTGAAGGTGACATAGTAGTTTGGATCAACTCTCCTGGTGGTGATTGTATTGCAGCATCTCAGATATACAACATGCTGATGGATTATAAAGGGAACGTCACTGTAAAGATTGACGGTATTGCTGCATCAGCTGCTTCTGTCATCGCTATGGCAGGGACGGAAGTCTTAATGTCTCCTACCTCACTGATGATGATCCATAATCCCTTTACCATAGCTATTGGCGATAGTGAGGAGATGCAAAAAGCAATCCAAATGCTTGATGAAGTGAAAGAGAGCATCATCAATGCATATGAGCTTAAAACCGGCTTATCTAGAACAAGGTTGTCGCACCTGATGGATGCTGAAACCTGGCTAAACGCCAATAAGGCAGTTGAGCTTGGTTTTGCAGATGACATTATGTTCAAACCAGGAGAGAGTTCACTACAAGACAGCTTTGTATTCAGCAGAAGAGCAGTGACCAATTCACTAATGAATAAACTTCAAAAACCAGTTGTAAAACAGTCAGTAGAGCCGCTTTATGAGCGGCTTAATTTATTGAAATATTAGGAGGAATAAAAATGAGTAAAATTCTTGAACTGCGTGAAAAACGCGCAAAAGCATGGGAAGCAGCAAAGGCATTTCTTGATTCAAAGCGTGGTAGTGATGGGCTTGTATCCGCAGAAGATGCAGCAACCTATGACAAAATGGAAGAAGACATTATTAATCTCGGTAAGGAAATAGCAAGATTGGAACGTCAAGAGGCTCTTGAAGCAGAGCTTAATAAGCCAGTAAATATGCCTCTTACTGGAAAGCCAGCTGTTCCAGGGATGGATACAAAGACCGGAAGAGCCAGTGATGAATATAGGAAAGCATTCTGGAACGTAATGCGTAGCAAAAACCCTCGTCATGATGTGCTAAACGCTTTATCTGTAGGCACTGATTCTGAGGGAGGATACCTTGTTCCTGATGAATTTGAGCGTACCTTGATTCAAACCCTTGAGGAAGAGAATGTGTTCCGTAAACTTGCAAAGATTATTCAAACTTCAAGTGGTGATCGTAAAATCCCGGTTGTGGTGACCAAAGGCACAGCTGCTTGGCTTGACGAAGGTGAGGAGTTTGATGAGAGTGATTCTGTATTCGGTCAGACATCTATTGGTGCTTACAAGCTGGGTACAATGATTAAAGTTTCTGATGAACTTCTCAATGACAGTGTATTTGATCTGGAGAATTATATCTCCACTGAATTTGCCCGTAGAATCGGTGCTAAGGAAGAAGAAGCTTTTTTAGTTGGAGACGGAGATGGAAAACCTACTGGTATTTTCAACGCAACAGGCGGAGCACAGCTTGGAGTGACAGCAGGGTCTGCAACTGCTATTACTGCAGATGAGATTATCGATCTTGTTTACTCATTAAAAGCGCCATATAGAAAGAACGCGGTATTCCTGATGAATGATGCAACAGTAAAGGCAATCCGTAAGCTGAAAGACGGTCAAGGTCAATATCTGTGGCAGCCTTCTTTAACAGCAGGTACTCCAGATACTTTATTAAATCGTCCGGTTTATACTTCAGCTTATGCTCCTACTATTGAAGCTGGAGCTAAAACTATTGCCTTCGGTGATTTCGGATATTATTGGATTGCCGATAGACAGGGACGTTCTTTCAAACGTTTAAACGAGCTTTTTGCAACCACAGGGCAGGTTGGTTTCCTTGCGAGCCAGCGTTTAGATGGAAAGCTTATCTTACCTGAAGCCATCAAAGTTCTTCAGCAGAAGGCTTAATGGGAGGTGTAAATGATATGGCAAGATACTATTCTAGGAATATATTTTTTTAACTTTATATGTAAACGATTGCAAAAGGATGTGACATGTATGGAAAAAGATAACAACGCTCATGTATTCGATTTGGCAAAACGGACAGCGGATATGCTTGTAAAAATGTTTGGTCAGCGCTGTGAGGTTGTTGTCCATGATTTTAAGGATTTAAAAAAATCTTTAATCTATATAGCGGGGAATGTCACGAATAGAAAGATTGGTTCCCCTATTACTGATCTTGTTCTAACCGAGCTGAGGAAAAACCCGGTGGAGATTGAAGATATTCCTAATTACAAAACACAGGCCCGTAATGGAACATTATTAAAATCGGCAACCGTATTTTTACGTGATGCACAAAAAAGGGTGATCGGAGCACTTTGCATTAACTATGACATTTCGCAAGTGATGGTTAACGTTGGAGAACTGGAGGAGTTTCTCTCCTTTAATGTAGACGATGATAAGTCCGAGAATTTCCACACTACTGTGCAGGACGTCATCCATGATATGGTTCATCAAGTTTTAACAAACTTCAAGAAAGCGCATACACAACTTACTTTGGATGAAAAAATTGAATGTGTTCGCTTGTTAGAGGAAAAGGGTGCTTTTTTAATAAAAGGCTCTACCGAATATTTAGCGAGTGTACTTGGAGTTTCGAAGTTTACGATTTATAACTACTTGAACAAAATAAGGACGCAAAACGAGTATCATCTTGAAGAAGAAACTAATTAATAATTGGAGGTAAAATAGATGGATATTATTAAAGGTACTGCACTTTTACTATTAGTTTTAGCAGGTTTTTCCCTATTTAGTTATAAAGCACCTAAAGGAATGAAGGCGATGGCAGCGCTCGCTGGAGCAGCCTGTGCAGCTTTCTTAGTTGAAGCATTCCAATTATATGTGGGTGGCGATTTACTTGGGATAGAGTTTTTAGGTGAAGTTGGGACAGCGGCAGGGAGCATGGGCGGTGTCGCAGCTGCAGCTTTAGTGGCAATAGCGGTTGGGGTTTCTCCTGTATATGCATTACTACTTGGTGTTAGCTGTGCTGGACTTGGATTATTGCCAGGGTTTATCGCAGGTTATTTAGTTGCTTTTCTTGTAAAGCTTATTGAGAAAAAAGTTCCTGGTGGATTAGATTTAATTGTTATTATCTTATTCTGTGCTCCACTTGTGCGTTTAGCAGGGGAGTTAATGACACCTGTTGTTAATGCAACTCTATTAAATATCGGGGGAATTATTACGGAAACTGCTAACAGCAACCCTGTTTTAATGGGAATTATTCTTGGCGGGGTTATTACCGTAGTCGCTACTGCCCCACTTAGTTCAATGGCGTTAACAGCAATGCTTGGTTTGACAGGAGTTCCGATGGCGATTGGTGCCTTAGCTGTCTTTGGGTCTTCGTTTATGAACTATATCTTATTTGATCGCATGAAATTCGGTGATCGTAAAACAACCATTTCTGTTGCAATTGAACCTTTAACACAAGCGCATATTATTTCTGCCAATCCAATCCCTGTATATGTGACAAACTTTGTCGGAGGAGCGAGTGCGGGTGTGATTATTGCATTGTCTGGACTTATTAATAATGCAACAGGAACAGCAACCCCGATTGCTGGCTTAGCTGTAATGTATGGTTTCAATGATCCTATGAAAGTAACTCTTATCGCATTAGCGTGTGCAGCAGTTGGCCTGTTATGTGGGTTTTTAGGGTCAGTAGTCTTCAAAAATTATAAAATTAAAACGGTTGATGAGCTTCAAACTCTTGAGGCAGAGAAGGAATCAGCTGCTTAAATTAAAGAATAAAGAGCAGGCACTTATTGTGCACCTCAACGATAAAGGGGAAATGAACGATGAAATACCGCTCAGCTTTTGATATTATCGGACCAGTGATGGTAGGACCTTCAAGTTCCCATACGGCTGGAGCAGTTCGTATCGGTCGAGTGGCTCGCAGCTTATTTGAGAAACAGCCAAAGAAGGTCGATATTCATTTGTACGGTTCGTTTGCAACAACTTATAAAGGTCATGGAACAGACTTAGCATTAGTTGCTGGGCTCTTGGATTTTGATACCTTTGATGAAAAAATTCCCGATTCATTAAAAATTGCTAAGGAAGTCAATATGGAAGTTGTTTTTCATGAGGAAGGAGCAATCCCGGAACATCCAAATACGGTTAAGTTAGTTTTGGCTGCAGATGAGCAAACACTTGAAGTAATTGGGGTGTCGATTGGCGGTGGAGCGATTGAAATTAAAGAGATTAATTCATTTAAATTAAAACTGTCAGGTGACCCAGCCTTCTTAGTGATGCATCAGGATAAATTTGGCGTTGTTTCTTGTGTGACATCCATTCTATCAAAGTATAAAATAAACATTGGCCATATGGAAGTTGCCCGTAAGGAAAAGGGAGATATGGCAATTATGGTTATCCAAGTTGATCAAAAAATTGAGGATACGGTATTAAATGAAATAAAAGAACTTTCCAATGTAAGAGGAGTCATCCGAATGGTTGCTTAATCCAACTAAGTAAATCAATTTCATAATGACTGGCTTCTAGAATCTCTCACCTTTGTACATTGTGAAATATCAGGATTAACGTTAAAAAGTAGGAGGACAAGAAATGTTTCGAAATGTTACAGAGCTTGTTTCGCTCGCGGAACAGTCTCAAGTGAAAATTGCAGAAATCATGATTCGTCAAGAAATAGAAGTATCAGGACAATCTCGAGAAGAAATTATCGCAAAAATGGAGCAAAATTTAGCTGTGATGGAAAAGGCCTTAGAGAGAGGTTTAAACGGGGTGAAATCACAAACTGGATTAACTGGTGGCGATGCCGTTTTATTGCAAAACTATATAAAAAGCGGTAAGGGATTATCAGGTGATTTGCTTTTGGATGCGGTCAGTAAAGCGGTCGCGACTAATGAAGTGAATGCTGCCATGGGCGTAATCTGTGCAACGCCAACAGCAGGCTCTGCCGGAGTAGTGCCGGGAACCTTATTTGCAGTAAAAGAAAAGCTGAGCCCAACTCGGATGGAAATGATTGAGTTTTTATTTACGGCTGCGGCCTTTGGTTTTGTTGTAGCAAACAATGCAACCGTTTCGGGCGCTGCTGGAGGGTGTCAGGCTGAAGTAGGTTCAGCGGCAGGAATGGCGGCTGCTTCCATCGTTGAAATGGCTGGTGGTACACCACGACAAGCGGCAGAAGCAATGGCGATTACATTGAAGAACATGCTGGGACTTGTGTGCGATCCAGTGGCAGGACTTGTAGAGGTTCCTTGCGTGAAACGGAATGCCATGGGAGCATCCAATGCCTTGACAGCTGCAGATATGGCACTTGCAGGAATCACAAGCAGAATTCTGTGCGATGAAGTAATTGCTGCTATGTATGAAATAGGAAAAACAATGCCTTCCGCATTAAGAGAAACGGCACAAGGTGGTTTAGCAGCAACACCAACTGGACGGAGACTAGAGGCTGAAATTTTTGGAGAACCGAAAGAAAAATTAAAAGATTATCTCGTTGCATCCATTTCATAACGACATTTCTAGTTAAAAACAAAGCGTAGTTGCTTTTGTCGAAAGTCTAAACGTGGAAATGGCGGCAAAAAAGACCAAGTACGCAACTGTTCGCTCTCAATGAGCAGTTATTGAGAAAGTAAAGGCACCTCATTTTGCAAATGGGGTGCTTTTACTTTTATTTTAAATTACCTGGTACAGACTTCATGATTTTTCCAGTATTTTGGTAACTAATTGGAGAAGTAGCTGGACGTAATATGCGCATGTTGCTCACCACCTTTCAAAAAAATAGGGATGTCAGCTATTTTTCCAAATTAAATTAAGAACCTTTTTTATATTTCGTTTCTCGTACGGGCATGGTCTTTCACCTGTTCTCATCCGATAAAGCGGACAGTGGTTTCCTTGACAGGCAGGCCGATAAAAGCATGATTGGCAGGAGGAATCCGTTTCCTCACCAGATGTAACCCAATGAGCGATTTTGTCATAGTCAAGCTGAAAGTGACCGTTGTCGTCAATTTTTCCAACCTTATTGAAATCTTCCTGTACGGAGAGGGTACATTTGTACAATTGACCATCAGCGCCAACGACTAATGAATGTGGTTTTGCTGCATAGCAGACAGATGCCGAGGGCATTAATGATTCGATTACCATGGAGCTCATTTTTAAACCTTCTGTTACCGCCTCATCAGTTAATTCCCAAATTTTTTTATTCGCCATCGTGCGGCTGCAGACGGGGATAGCCTCATCATTTTTCCCACCCCATTGTCCAACAGGGCGAAACAGGACTCCGTAACGTTCATCGTCAGCAAAATGCTGTTTTAAGAATTTCGTTAATTTGGAAACATCCTCTATATTATCTTCGTCAAAATTGGAACGAATGGTGAGATTAAAAGGATCAGGAATGGTTTTGATAGCAATTAGATTATCGATGATGCGCTCAAACGTTTGACCTCCATCTGATAAAGGTCTTCTCCTATCATGTATTTCTCCGACCCCATCAATGGTGATCATAAATTGATTAATATTCCATGAGAGCAGTCGCTTAAAGGTATCTTTTGTTAATAAGTATCCATTTGTTACAAGGTCACAGCTGTATTGAATCTGATTTTCCTCGGCAATGGATAAAAAAGACTGCGAAAGTTCTTCAATAACATCCAATGAAATAAGCGGTTCGCCGCCAAACCAACTTATATGTAGTGCCGTTAGATGCGAGGCTTTTTCTTGGACAAAAGCTTTTAAACTGTTGATGACGCTTCGTTTCATTTTTCCACGTTCGAATGTTTCATAACAATAAGTGCAGCGGAAATTGCATGATTCTGTAGGCATGATAATGAGATGTAACAGATCTGTCCGATGTAGGGACTGATGGAGATATTGCGCCCTTTTCTTTTCATCAACATCACCAGAAATGAGAAACCCGTCGCGAAATAGGTCTTTATGTATATGATTTTCCAGTAGTGCTATACCTGTTCTTTTTAAAGCAGAAATAGCAGATTGCTTTTCTTCCTCGTTAAAATGGGTAATGGCACCGGTATAACTGTTAAAAAGAACAACGCCGCCATCATCAGTATGGGATAGAGCATTAAATCGAGAGGGAATGTAGTTCATTTGCTTTTCCATTTTTTCACGTACCTTCATTAAATTGATGAACAAAAGTCATTATAAGACTACAGGTGGATAAAGATCAGTGAGTTCTGTCACTATAGACGAGATGGAAAGAGCTGCTGTAGTATGCCTAATAAAAACCGGATTGGAACAGTACACTTTACTCAATTTTACATATGATGGTCATGAAACAACTTAAGCTGAGGAGGTTCCAAAATGAACTTTTATGGTTACCCGCATGCCAATTCATATTTTCAACCACCTGTTCCATATGCATACCAGCAGGATTATCTGTTGCGCCAACCATTAGATCTAGGGAGATGGTGGCAGGTAGAAGAAGGAGCATGGAGTGGAGTCTGGACCCGTAGGGGAAATAGCAATGTTTTTGATGCAAGATGGACGAGACAAGGTGCGACACCCATAACCGCTGTGATGACAGTAAACGTCCATGATCGTTTTGTGTCTATATCCCGGAGAAACAGCAGTGATGGAAACGATTGTCAATACGTTGGAATCATTACTGGAAATAGAGTGAGAGGAATGAATGTATGCACTCGTGGTGGAGGCTCTTGGAGTGCAACGATTCAAAGGAGACCACTGCAGCCGGAGTTAGGAAGACGATGGGAAGTGCAAGAAGGGGGATGGAGCGGAGTTTGGACACGTCGGGGAAACAGCAATACGTTTGATGCAAGATGGACGAGACAGGGAGCAACACCCATAACCGCTGTTTTAACGATGAGTCAAGAAGGCAATAATGTTCGAATACTAAGAAGAAATAGCAGTGACGGGAATAACTGTGAGTATAATGGACGAATTGAAGGAAGAAGAGCAAGTGGCACCTTTACCTGTAATCAAGGTGGAGGAAATTGGACAGCGAATATTAGTTAGAAAACAGGGATGCTGCAAGATTTTATGATGTGACTGTCCCACTTTGTACTGGCTCCTTGAGAAATAAATGGAGTCAGTACAGTCTTGCAAAATATGCGTACTTTGAATGAATGAAGAAATACTAATTAGTAGGGAGAAAAAATGTTGATTGAGTACAGTTTTTGCGGAATTTATTTGAACAAGCTATGTTTTGTGCTCATCCCACATTTGATTAATGCAAAAATAGTTGGATAAAAAATGCCGTTTTAGTAAATAACCGTGTTAAAATGACGGTACAACTTTGGGCGGAAGGAGAGGAAACATGACCAAGGGAAAAATTTTAATCGTTGAAGACGAGGAAAAAATTGCTCGCGTACTGGAGTTGGAGCTAACTTATGAAGGGTATGAAGTAGGGAAAGCGTTAGACGGTTTAACAGGCTTTCAGCTTTTCCAAGAACAAGAGTGGGATTTAATTTTATTGGATGTCATGCTACCAGGGATAAGTGGAATAGAATTGCTGCGCAGGATTCGTTCCGTCAACAAACATACGGCGATTATTATGCTGACAGCGAAAAATTCAATTGAAGATAAAGTGTCTGGTCTTGATCTTGGTGCCAATGACTATATGACAAAGCCTTTTGAAATCGAGGAATTGTTAGCGCGAATACGAGCAAATTTGCGAGTTCTAGTCCCAGTTCAGGCCATTGAAAATGATGAGGATTGGCTTATTGTAGGAGATTTAAAATTAAATGAGGTTACGAGAGAAATTGTACGAGCAGGGGAAGTGATCGAACTAACACCACGGGAGTTTGAATTGCTAGCTTTTTTAATGAAGCATGCACGCCAAGTTTTGAACAGGGAACAATTATTAAATGGTGTTTGGGGTTATGATTATTACGGAGATACTAATGTGGTGGACGTATATATCCGCTATTTGCGCAATAAAATCGACAAGCCTTTTGACACTTCCCTCATTCATACAGTACGAGGAGTCGGCTATGTGCTGAAGGATACAAAATGAAGTTAAGAAATAAAATTAATTTACTCAACTTTCGCACCTTGAAAATCGACCTTGTTTTAGGTCTATTAAAGCTTTAAGAACAATCAACTTTGTTCCTTGACTATTGCCTTTAAACAAGAAAAGGCACCTGCTTCTTTGGTATAGTGGAA
>NZ_JARGEJ010000370.1:0-366 GCF_029211245.1 Robertmurraya sp. DFI.2.37
CTTCTCCCTTATTGCAGGCTCTTTGCAGGAAAGCGGGTTCACGGCCGCCCTAGCCAACAAACGGGATATCTCCCACAAAGACTATAATGCCGTATTCTGGTTCAGTACCGGGCTAAGTGCCTGTCTCTACCTCATTCTGTTCCTTTGCGCCCCACTCATTGCCGAATTCTATCACACTCCCGAACTGACAGCTTTGGCACGATACACTTTCCTCGGTTTCTTTGTAGCCAGTTTGGGCATTGCCCACAGTGCTTACCTGTTCCGCAACTTAATGGTCAAGCAAAAGGCAATGGCGGTCACTATCGGATTAACCGCCTCAGGAACTATCGGTATAACTATGGCCTGCTTGGGATTTGCCTATTGGGG
>NZ_JARGEJ010000371.1:0-366 GCF_029211245.1 Robertmurraya sp. DFI.2.37
GCAACTACAGTTGATGCAAAATCCGGTGCTGTAGAATTGAGCAAAGAAGATGTAGCTAAACTGAAAGGTCTGAAGATTGCTTCATACGAATGGGCTGCTGATGGTTTGGGAGATAAAGTTAATGGGGTAACTCATACAAAAGCTAATGGTTTCCAAGTAACATTGACTGCTGGTGAAGCTGTAATTACTACAAATAACAAAGTAGTAGATGGTATTTTAGAAGAAAATCAGGACGTAACAATTCCTACTGACATCAACAAGGTTACAATTGCAACCAAGTTCAATGAAAAATTAGGTATGGTATTGGATGATACTAAATTGAACGGTACATTGACTTTGAAGAATGCTGATGGATTTGTATTGGCT
>NZ_JARGEJ010000372.1:0-366 GCF_029211245.1 Robertmurraya sp. DFI.2.37
GGCCGTTTTGCATGGCGGTGAAAACAAACTTGCTTTATGACGCTGTTTTGATACCTGACATCGGGGTTGAGTTCTGTTTGGGGAAGAACTGGTCTGTGGCCGGGAATTGGATGTATGCCTGGTGGAAAAGTGATCGGAAGCATAATTATTGGCGTATCTATGGGGGAGATGTGGAGTTGCGCCGCTGGTTCGGTCGGAGAGCGGTGGAAAAACCGTTTTCCGGGCATCATGTCGGATTGTACGGGCAGATCGTCACCTATGATTTCGAATTGGGTGGGAAAGGTTACTTGGGGGATAAATGGAGTTACGGGGGAGGCGTGGCTTACGGCTACTCGTTACCTGTGGGACATCGGTTCAATGTGGATT
>NZ_JARGEJ010000373.1:0-366 GCF_029211245.1 Robertmurraya sp. DFI.2.37
TAACAGGATGATGAGATTGCTCAATACCTCTTTATTGCGACATTTCAATGAAGTAAGTTCGTTTACACAAATCATGAATGCACTGATAGAAGTGTTGTAAGAGAAAGTTTCAATATCTCCGGTTACCTTTTTAATCAGCTTATGAATTGCTTTCAACTCTTCTTTAGTCGGTTCACCCTCTACAGGCAAGAATTCGTCTGTGCGGCTATAGAACAGATTCCACAGTTTCTTCAAGAAACGGTGAACACCGTCAATACCATTGGTATCCCAAGGTTTGGACTGTTCTACCGGACCGAGGAACATTTCGTACATATGCAGCGTGTCGGCACCGTATTTCTCGAAAATCATATCCGGATTGACTACGTT
>NZ_JARGEJ010000374.1:0-366 GCF_029211245.1 Robertmurraya sp. DFI.2.37
GCTGTCAATGCCGTTGGCTTCCAATACATTCGGATCCACCATACCACATCCCAGAATTTCCACCCAGCCTGTGCCTTTACAGAACGGACAACCTTTTCCGCCGCAAATATTACAACTGATATCCATTTCGGCACTTGGTTCGGTGAACGGGAAATAGGACGGACGCAGACGGATTTGAGTATCTTCGCCGAACATTTCTTTGGCAAACAACAGCAATACCTGCTTCAAATCAGTGAATGATACATTCTTGTCAATGTAGAGTGCTTCCACTTGATGGAAGAATGCATGGGCACGATAACTGATCGCTTCATTGCGGTATACACGTCCCGGACAGATGATGCGGATAGGAGGTTGCGAATGTTCCAT
>NZ_JARGEJ010000376.1:0-365 GCF_029211245.1 Robertmurraya sp. DFI.2.37
CTTCGCCTGCAAGACCTGCCAGGAGGTAAACGGCGTCAGCAAGTTACATAAATCGGTATCCCAGCAAATGTTTGCGCCGATCTGGAAGGGATACTTCCCGGAAGAGAACCATGTGGGTTATGTAACCAACGGGGTACATCTGCCTACCTGGTGTGCGGCAGAATGGAAAAAGCTTTTCAAGGACAATTTTGATGAGAACTTTTTCTGTGACCAGTCCAATCAGAAAATCTGGGAGGCTGTCTATGGCATCCCAGATGAAGAGATATGGAATACCCGGTTAAAACAGAAAGCAAAATTGCTGGACTATATCAAAAGCAAATGCAGCAAGGACTGGCTCAGGAGTCAGGTTGATCCGGCATTGAGCG
>NZ_JARGEJ010000377.1:0-365 GCF_029211245.1 Robertmurraya sp. DFI.2.37
TAGTCAACTGAGCAATCAGCTCTTCAATTTGCGGATAGTACACTTGTTCCAATGCCTCCTTTATAGACAAAGGTACAGAAGTATTGTTTATGTCCTGTGATGTCAATCCGAAATGAATGAATTCCTTGTATTCCTCCATTCCGCCCAACTTATCGAATTCTTCTTTGATGAAATATTCTACAGCCTTTACATCGTGGTTTGTTACACTTTCTATCTCTTTAATACGCTGTGCATCAGCTTCTGAAAAATTCTTATAAATAGCGCGCAATGCATCAAAACGTGCATGATCAAAGCTTTTCAGCTGTGGCAACGGTAGTTCACACAGAGTGATAAAGTATTCAATTTCTACCTGCACACGGTACTTG
>NZ_JARGEJ010000378.1:0-364 GCF_029211245.1 Robertmurraya sp. DFI.2.37
TAGTTCTCAGCTTCCTTTGGTGGCCAAATGTTCGCTGTCGTCATCGAGGGTCTGATCAAGGTTGCAGCGAGAGCATGGGCTTGCTTGCTAGGCAAGTAGTGCGATCTCATTAAGGCGAGGTCCGAATCGGTCTTCCAGATCGGATTAACCATGTTTCCAAAAGAGGGGATAAAGGGTGCGACATCTTCAGTAACAACAGTAGTTTCGCCATCTTTAGAATACGAGCAGTTCGAACAATTCAGCCAGTTCCCATGGGGTATATACCAGCTGATGGCTGCCGTGTTTTGTGACGTAATGGAGAACGCTTAGAGAGAGGAAATGTTATGTGCTTTAGACCCGCAGGCGTTGATCAGTTCATTGAATG
>NZ_JARGEJ010000379.1:0-362 GCF_029211245.1 Robertmurraya sp. DFI.2.37
CGCTGAAATCTTCAAAATTCAGCGGACGTAAGGCATTCTCAAAATCGCGTTCCTTAGTTGTGAGCTGTTGCTCGCGTATATCAAAATTTTCTTCCATTTTTTTGTTTATGACACAAAGGTACAAAAGATATTATTATTATAGAAAGAAAGATGGAGGAATTCATTTTCAGTTCCTCTCTGGTCCTTCTTTTCAACATTATTATTGTATTAATTATTATTCATTATGGGAATTACATTAGGAAAGAAACAATTGAACAAAGGAAGAGTTTCGCTTTATTTGAATTACAGTTATAACGGGAAGCGCCGCAAAGAGTATTTGGGCATCATCCTGGACGCTCCTACCAGTGCAGAGCGAAGAGCGG
>NZ_JARGEJ010000038.1:0-47239 GCF_029211245.1 Robertmurraya sp. DFI.2.37
TTAAAGGCTTCCCAATGTTGATGATGATCAAAAAAGATCTCTTTTAGAATATTTCTGTCCATAAATAAAAAATACCACAGCCCTAATGACTGCGGTAGACCTTAAATTTTTATACTTTCTTATCTTTGAACAAAATCGATGACCTCTATTAAATTGATCTCGTCGCTCAATTGTTTCGACAATAATTCGTGTGTTGCCGCAATTGATAGGATTCGATTAAGACTGTCCTTTAAAATTTTTTTTGCCTCTTCACTTTCACTTCTCCTAGACTGCAGCCGAAGCATGGAGGCAATGGTTTGTAAATTATTCTTTATTCGATGATGAATTTCTCGAATTGCTACTGTCTTCATTGAAATTTCAGCATCTTTATCCTTTAACTGAGTAATGTCTTGCAAAATAATCGCTAATTTCCTTTCACCATTAGGTACCATTACTTTTTTCATTAGAAAATAAAAATTTCCGATTTTTATCTCATGCTGAGTGTTATCCGCTTGTAAATATTGTTCAAATGTCATATCAATGAGCCTTAGCTCGTTAAAATGTTTTCCTTCATTTTCATCAGTAAATCCTAGTCCATGAAAAAGGATATCTGCTTTCACATTTTTTGTCAGAAGTTTTCCTCTATGATCAAAAACGAGAATAGCATCATCCAAGTAATCGTTTAAATTTTTTATTAAAATTAATGTGGATGATATATCATGATTGGCCTTATGGTTCATGCTGAAATGCGTAATATTGTAACTTATGTCTCTTTCCATAATTAATGTGCCAATGACCTTTTCACGGTTAAAGATCGGGTAAATATTTTGTGTTATGTAACGTCCTTCTTGAGTTTTCGCTTTAATATTCTTTGACACTTTTCCCGTTTGCAACGTTTGCCACACTCCAGGTTCATTGCCAATTTCAGCCCTTTGCCCAGTAGGAGAGTGTTTATAGATAGATTTTATTCTTGGCTTAACATGATAGACAACGATTGCACCGTCTTTTTGCCGTGAGGGTATGTCGATAAAAATATCGCAGTCTAAAGAATCACCAACTACATCAATAGAATCGGCAACCTCTATTATTTTATTAATATCTTCTTTCGTTAGACTGCTATATTTTTGACATAGAAAGGGTATGTTTGTTTTTCTATTCATACATAATCACAATTGTTCGAGCAATTTCTCCCATTGAACAACGGCGATTCATACTCAATTGCCTCAGCATATGATAAGCTTCATCTTCCGATATTTTTTTATCCTTCATTAGCAAGCCTTTCGCCATATCAACAACTTTTCGATCTTCAAGCTTTTTTGATATTTTCTCATAATCATTGCCTAATTTATTGATTTCTTGACCTCTGGCAATTGCCACCTCAACCGTTGGAATAAACGATTTTTCATCCAATGGCTTTACTAAATATCCTAATGCTCCAACATCTTTGGCCTGCTGAATATAGTCAAGATCATTAAAGGCACTAAGCAGTAAAATACCGCCAGCAAGCTTATCATGTTTAATAATTTTACTAGCTTTTAGCCCATCTAATATAGGCATTTTTATATCGATGATAACTAAATCAGGTTCATAATTTCTGCATACGTCAATTGCTTCAAAGCCATCTGAAGCCTCGCCTACAACATCGAAGCCTGCTTCACATAACAAATCACGAATATCCATTCTTGTAATAGGTTCATCATCGACTATTACAATTTGACTTTTCATATCGCTTCTCCTTAATCAAAAATTATTTAAATGGTTCCTTGCAAATAATCTTTTAATTCTTTCATTCCTTCTTCTAAAGATATGGAAATAGGGAATATCCGATCTGCCCCTGCCAATTTTAAATACTTTTCAGAAAGGAGAATATCCTCTTTACTTTTTGCTAAATCAATTTTTGTAATGATTCCTATTACAGGCTTCGGAAAAACGGAACCAAACGATGGAGGAAAATAGTTATACTCTTCCGTACAATCGTGCACAAGCCCAATAAAATCAGCGTCAGCCGCAGAGACGATTAACGCTTTATAATAAAAGCGATTCTCAATGTACTCTCCTGGGGTATCAATCGCATACTCAAAAGGAACAATAGCCTGTGTCTTTTTGTATTCAATGTTTTCACCATGTAACTTCTGACATAGCGTTGTTTTCCCACTACCTGTTTTGCCTATGAAAATAATCTTTTTCATCATAAAGCATTAAGTCCTTGTGATGGTTGGGATTGAGAATTTTAAAATCTCGGCTAGTCCACTTATGACCTCTTTTAATGCATGTTCAATTGAAGATACATCTCCCGTAATGACAACGGAGCCACTGAAGCGATCGACAAAACCAATCTCAACGTTACCTGATTTTGTCGCAATATCAGCAGCAATAATAGAAGCTTCACTAGGTGTGATCGTTAGAATTCCAATCGCATTCATACTTTGATTATTAAGACCTAACTTTTTTTTCAAATCTGGAGTGGGATTTGCAATAATATGGGCTAAAGTGACTTGTTTCCCAGGAACATATTCCTGTATAACCCTTGCCCTTTCTTCCATGTTCATCCATCCGTTCTTCTATTTGATTTTGTCCAATAAATTAAGTATCTGAAATTCATTGGATTGAAAAAAGGAGCCTTTGAAAAAGTTAAACATAACTTTTTTCAAAAGCCCCTTTGCCCTCGAAGTTTAATCAGCACTACCTTGTGCCTTCTCTAATTATTTTATCAAAGCTGGAAACGTTGTCAATCAAATTTTTGTGAATTATTGATGAATTTATTTAATGGTTTCAATAATTGTTTCTAAATCTTCTATGGATGGAATTTTACAATTCGTTTTCGTACAAGCGTCGACTAATGCCGCTTCACTAATCACTCTTTTCTCTTTAACCACTTGTTCGTAAGTTACACCACATTGCCGAAGTGATGTGGGCATATCGAGCTCTTTTTGCAAATGGCGTATATATTGATTTAGATTCTTGACGCCGATTCTACAATTTGTAGAGGAGAGACCCAGTATTTTTGCTAGTTTTGCATATTTTTTCGCAGCATGACTATAATGATGATTTGAAAAATCCTGTATATCAGCATTAAAATCGATAACAGTTGTTAAGAGGAGCGAATTCATTCTACCATGGGGAATATGAAAATGCGCTCCACTAGCATGGGCAATGCTATGATTAATACCAAGTCCGGCAATATTAAAGGCGATCCCCGCTAAACATGAGGCGTGATGCACTTTCTCCCTTGCTTCAAGATCGTCACCATTTTTATATGCCCTTGGTAAATACTCAAAGATTAATTGAATTGCTTTTTCCGCAAAGGCATCTGAAAAATCAGTAGCATTGATGGAGACATAAGCCTCGATACCATGGGTTAAAACATCCATCCCTGTATCTGCTGTTATAGCAGGAGGAACTGATTTCACTAAATTAGGAGCAAGTATTGCCTCTTGCGGTAATAATGAATCAGAAACAATAGGATATTTCAACTGTTTCTCTTGGTCAGTAATGACAGAAAATGATGTTACTTCTGTCCCTGTACCGCTTGTTGTCGGAATCGCAATTAGCTTTGGCTCTGTTTTTAGAATCGATAGTTTTATCGCGAAATCCTTGATGGCCTTTGCAGCATCAATTGTGGAACCGCCTCCGAAGGCGATAATAACACCAGGGTTTAATTCCTCGATTACCTTCACTCCGGAAACTACGGTCTCGATTGGTGGATCGGGTACGATCTCGCTAAAAACCTCAAAATCATTGTTCCTACCTTTCATACGAGCTAACACTTCATCCAACATCCCAGACTTTTCGATAAAAGGATCTGTGATTAAAAAAATATTTTCATTTGTTAGTTGCTCTAGGCGATCGAGAGCATCGTCTCCCATAAATATTTTCGTTGGTAAATAAAATTCCTTCACTTCTGTCTCTCCTTTCTAATCATCAAATGAAAAACACGCAGGGCATCTTCAAAACGATTCAAGTACAAATGATACCTGCTAGGGCTGAGATTTTTCGCAAATTCCTTCGTCATTCTTCAATAAATAAGACCCTTTCTTGACTTATCCCAAAAGTTTGCTCGGGTCCTCCCTGCTTGTGCTTGAGGTAAATACAATAATGGGAAGTAAACCTTCTTTTCTAAACTTGTTAAACGATATTGTAAGTAGAGCGATTTTGGGCTCATGTTCTGGGAACCAAAGCTTCACACGACTTTCATTATGAGTAAAGAGCAACACCAACATATAACAAAGCCAAACAAAAAAAGAGAAGCCTTACAGAAAGATGAACTCATCTTATCTATAAAGCTTCTCTGCTTTTTTCTACACGTCATTGTGTTCAGTTCAAGATTACTACTAAGATTTATTTTTGTCAAAGCTTATCACAAATTCGTAACGATTCCATCTGCATGTATGTTATCATTGTTGTTTTAAGAAGCTTGTCGCTTTAACATTATACTCGGAATTTGCTTATCGCTTCTTGTAATTCTTGGGCCATGCTGCTTAATACCGAGGCGGAAGCGGTGATATCCTCCATTGAAGCGTTCTGCTCTTCCGATGCTGCCGCTACATTCTGAATATTTTCCGCTGATTGTTTGGCAATATCTGATACCGCTTTAATCTCAGGAACCATATTTTGAGTGCTCGCTTGGACTTCATTCAAAATCGCTGAAACTTCCTTTGAATTATTAACAACATTCACGATCATTTGAACAATTTCTTTAAAAGTGTCTCCTGTTTTATAAACAAGTTCTATGCTATCCTGAACGGATTGTTTATTATCATTCATAGCGGAGACGGTTCTTTCTGTCTCATTTTTTATTTCTTGTATAATGTTGAAAATCTCTTTCGTTGCATCACTCGATTGCTCGGCTAGTTTTTTCACTTCATTTGCAACCACTGAAAAACCTTGGCCATGTTCACCAGCTCTTGCTGCTTCAATTGAAGCATTTAACGCCAGTAAATTGGTTTGCTCCGCAATATTTGAAATCATATCAACGATTTGAGTTACCTGGTTTGATTTTTCTCCCAATCTATCTACACTGCTTGCTGTTTCAGTGGTCGCTTGATGAACAAAGTCGATTTGTTTTAATGTATTGGCGACCACCTCACTCCCCGCATTCGCCTTTTTATTTGTTTCCGTTATTAATTTTGTAATTGTGGCAGTTGCATCCAGGGCCTCCTCAATGACATTTGATATTTCATTCGCCCGATTGGTTGAAATCGTTGTATTTTCAACTTGTTGTTCAGATCCTGTTGCTACATCCTGAACAGCCAACGTAATTTGCTCAGTAGCTTTGCTTGACTCCTCAGCGCTGGCAGATAACTGCTCAGAAGTAGCAGCAACCTGCTGGGACTGTAAACTAACTTTTTGAATAATTTCGGCCAAATTATCTTTCATTCGATTTAAATGCGCTGCCATTTGACCAAACTCATCCTGACTATTCGTCGTTAATGTATAACTCAAATCTCCATCTGCAATTTTTTCGGCCATTCCGTTTACATCGTTTATATTTTTTACAATCCATCTACTATAAAACAGAATAATGACAACTACGAGCGCCACTCCTATTAAACTTACAATCATTAAATTTCTAAATAATGAAGACAAAGAAGCGTATAATTCTTTATCTGGAACGACAAGGCCGATTGTCCAATCTGTAAGCGGTTCTTTTTTAAAAAACAGTGAATAATCTCCTGTCTGATCTTTAAAATGGAGAATTCCATCGTCGTTCTCAACTATTTGATTGCCTAATTTTGCAAGCGCTGTGTTCGGATCGTCTTGTATGTTTACTTGCATTGCCTTTTCAGCTTCAAGATCTGCTATATATGTCCCATTCTTATCTATTAAAAAGGAGTAACCGGTTTCCTCTACTTTCGTATCACGAATCATTTTTTGGATTTCACTTAAATCAATGTCGCCTGTAGCCACTCCCATGAAGTTATCCTGATCATCATAAAATGGAGCACTTGCTGTAACCATTGATACATCAACATTCGTATCTAAATATGGACTTGTAAATACAACACTTTGATCAGTATCCTTGACAATCGTGTACCAATCCTGCGCCGTATAATTGAACGCTGGATCACTGTACTCCTGAGTTGTTTTTATAGAACCCTCTTCCCAATAAGCAAATGCTGAGAAATGCTCAACGTCATTTTTATATTTGAACGGCTCAAAAAATATTCCACCACCGAACGTTGAATCATTTGACGGAATAGCATTTAATAACATTTCTTCATAGGTGTTTAAAGAGTAATCCTTTGGGGATATTTCAACTTGTCTCGCGATTAACTCTGGTATTTTACTATGTGCTACCAAGCTTTTTCCAATTGTCTCTGTAATACTCTCCAGTTGATTATTCATGCGCTCTTCAATTTGCTGCTCCAGTATATTTTTTGAACTGATATAAGAAAAAACAATTATTGCCCCTAATATGAGTAATAATAACGGCAGAATTAATGATAGAGTACGCATTTTCACACTTTTGAATTTCACTATTTTCCCCACTTTCTAAAAGTCATTTCATCTTCTTTAATCGATGTTTCTTTTTAACTTAAAATCATGGAGTTTTCATTAGGCTTGCCAATCCCCTTATATTACCACCTTCTTTTCGGCTGAACTTTGAGTTCTCCAATTGTGATAGACGGTTTAATAGTTTGGCCCCCTATGCACTATTTCGGTCTAAATTTACCATCATATTAAACAGGCAAATAGACCTATGCCTTTTAGTCTGCAACTAAAGGTAAATGATAATTTGCAATTGCGTGAAAATAAAAAAAAGAAGCTTTAATAGAAAGAATTTCTTTCCATAAAGCTTCTTTGCTTTGTTTACACGCCATTGTGCCTAACTCAACTTTACAATAAGGGCCCTTTTTCTGTCAATAATTTGACAGCTGGAAGCATCTTCACTTCATACAAACCACAACATTGTGATTTTAAACAAAAAGGCATAGTGAGGTTCTTTTCACTACGCCGTTAACAAAAAGATCCTACCTCGAGATCATTTTGTTTTTTCTACACGATCTTCAGATAAATGACCTGACTTAAGGCTAAACCTTTCACAGTGGCGGGACCGTGTTGGACTTTCACCAACTTCCTTTACCTGAAACCGTTATATTTTTGTTTATATTTTTATACTAACAAATTCATCCATAAAATTCATCTATAATGATCCGTTTTTCGCAAATCATTCATAAGTTTTTTCCTCCTCCATTTACACCCATACATCATTGCCGCTCCTGGTTGAAAAATGAACAGTTAATCAAACGGTCATATAAACTAAACGACGAGGGCGCTTTTTCTTAAAACGCCCTCGTCGTTTACTAATTTAATATAGAAATTTTAACTACTTTTCGTCCCCATCTTATTGCTTGAGCATCGTTTGGCATTAATACGTCAATTTTATGACCCTTAATGGCACCTCCCGTATCACCTGCGATCGCTTCACCATAGCCTTCCACCCATACTTTGGAACCGAGTGGAATAACAGAAGGGTCTACAGCGATTAATTTCATATTTGGATTCTTTCTAATATTATACCCCATATACGTTAATCCTGTTTTTGAACTTTCATGACTATAGGCAGTAGCGGTGACATACATGGTATTTTTAACGGTGCTATTTTCCTTTGGCGCCCTACTTTTAGCCTGTGTTTTATTTTGATTAACGACATTAGCTGTCTTAACTGCATTTTGACGTTCTTGTTTTAACTTGTTTTGAGCTTGAGTTAATTGTTTTTGAAAAAGTTCCTTCTCTTTTTCCGCGAGATGGATCTCGTTATTCACCGCATCATATTTTGCTTGAACAGCAGCCAATTCTTGTTGTCTTTTCTGCAAACTGTTATCCAAGGTTGTTTGACTAGCAGCTAATTCGGTATATTGTTTTTCCAATTTTTCTTCTTGTTGATCAATCGCTATTTTTTCTTCTTCAATCTTTGCAAGATCCGCTCTCTGTTGTTCTAGCAAATCTTTATCCGCTCCCAGGATCGTCGTAACTGCTGACACCCGTTCAAATAAATCAGTAATACTCTCAGCATTGAGTAGAATGGCTACAATCGCATTCACCTGATCATTATGCTGCAAAGAAACCAGCCGATCTTCCATTACTTCTTTACGGGTATGTACCTTATCCTGAAGCACAATGATTTCTTCTTTTTTATCTTCAATTATTTGTTTCGTTTTATTTATTTTTTCTTCAAGAGCATTGATCGTTTCAGTCGTCTTTACGATTTCCGTCTCGATGGCTTTCAACTCTTTTTGAACATTTTGCAGTTCAGCCGCTATTTCCTGCTTTTCAACTTTTTTTTCATTTATCTTTTCAGCATTTTGCTGAAGTTTGTTTTGACTAGAAGTGATCATTCCTTGACTTGTTTCTGCATTTGCCACAATACTTGTTGAAAATAAAACTACACTTGTTAGAGCGATGGCTCCCCTTTTTAAGGAATGCATAAGACAACCCCTTCCTAATACATTATTTATAACATAGGAGCAGGGGTATTTTGATTACAATTATATTAAAATAGCGATACAAATCGTTGCAAATATTAAATTTGAATGTTTACGACACTTATTCTTGCAAAAAAAGCCCCGCAAAAATTCATACCATTTTCGCGAGGCACCATTTAAATATTAACAATCCATAAAGTTTACTTTAAATCCTTTCGCAAAAGCGCTTTTCAATCATTATAGCTTGCGCCCATTCGTTTCAATCACTTCTTTATACCAAAAAAAACTGTCCTTTTTAATGCGGCGGAGATCGTGTTCCCCTTCTTCATGTTGATTCACATAAACAAAACCATATCGTTTTTGAAAGCCGTTCAACCAGCTTAGAAGATCAGTAAACGACCATGTACAGTAGCCAAGGACATTGACTCCGTCGGAAATAGCTTCCTGAACGGCTTTTATGTGTACTTGCAAGTAATTGATCCGATAATCATCCTTGACGAGACCCTCTTCCAGCTTATCGTATTCACCTAAGCCGTTCTCGCTAATTAAAATTGGCAATTTATAGCGATTGGCAATCCGTCTCAAAGCAATCCTGAGACCAGTCGGATCAATATTCCAGTCCCAATTCGTCCTTTCTAAATGGGCGTTTTTAACTGTTTTAAAAAGGCCGGGTACCCCGGTATCTTGAGAGGAACCTTTTTTTCCGGTTGTATTCAATTTTCCTTCGGCAATACCATCAAGCGGATTCTGTTCAAAAGTTGTCGTTTGATAATAGTTTACTCCCATGAAATCCGGTTTCCCATCCTTGAGTAATTCGAAATCCCCGTCTTCAACAGATGGTGTTAAACCTTTCTCCTCTAAATACTTCCACGCAACTTGTGGATAGGTGCCCCACGCATACACATCCATCCACCAATGGGCATTTAGTTCCTCAGCATTTTCCGCAGAAAGAATATCATCTGGTTTTGAAGAAGCTGGGTAAGAGGGTGAATAGGCAAAGCTCGGCCCGATCTTGCCATTTGGTACATACTTTCGAAATTCTTTAATAGCACTAGCATTTGCTAGATTGGCATGATGATTCACCTGATAAAAAAGCTTTTCATTTTTTACCCCTGGAGGATGCAGAGCTGTTCTATATCCAAAACTAGTAAAAATATTTTGCTCGTTTAGACTCACCCAATACTTTACTCGGTCGCCAAAATGCTCAAATAAAGTAATCGCATAGTTTGTGAAATCCTGAATAATTTCCCGCGATTCCCAACCGCCATATTCATCCTGCAATGCTTGCGGCAAATCCCAATGATAGAGTGTTAATATAGGTTCGATCTTATTTTTAATAAGCTCATCTATTAAGTTACTGTAAAAATACAAGCCTTTTTCATTTATATCCCCTTTACCTTGAGGATAGATTCGTGTCCAAGCAACAGAAAAGCGATACGCTTTTAATCCCATCTCTGCCATGAGACGCACATCTTCTTTATATCGATGGTAATGGTCCACAGCGATATCACCTGTTGTCCCTTTAAACGTTTTTCCGGGAATACGGACGAATTGATCCCAATTGGATGGCCCTTTTCCGTCTTCATCCCATGCTCCCTCTACTTGATAAGCAGCAGATGCCGAACCCCATAAAAATTCATGCGGAAATGGTTTTAGTCTTTCATGTATCAATTTCTAACACCCCCGTGCTTAAATTTTGATCGTTCACATTTTACTGGTTAGAAAGATTCGCTGTTCTTCGCAAAAAATGATATAGAGCTCCAATTAAATTGGAGTCATTTCCAAATCGGCATGGTTCAACGTGAATATCCAAGCACTCATGATTCGGTTTCATAAGTTTTAACTTTTCATTAATTTGCTCAATAAGCCCTTCACGTTTGCTAATCGCACCACCGATTAAAATTTTTTCCGGGTCAATAATATACTGTAAATTATAAATACCTACAGCCAGGCGCTTCATAAATTTCTCTATTTCATCCTGCACTTCCTGATCGCCTTCATCCGCCATCTTAAATATTTTTCGCCCATCAAGAGCAGCAGGTTCCAGGCCTTTTCGCTTCGCAACTTGGATAATCAGCCCTCCTGTTGCAGCTAACGCACTCCACGACTCCCCGATTGGCTGGTTTAAATAATCTTCAAGCAACATGTATCCAAATTCCCCGCCGAACAGGTTTTTACCATGGCGAATTTTTTGATCGAGGACAAGCGCTCCTCCAATGCCAGTGCCGATGATAATGCAAATATAATCCTTAATCCCCTTTGCAGCGCCAATCCACCCTTCAGCTAACCCTGCGCAATTTGCATCATTTTCTAGCTCAACACGGAGCTGTGTCCGTTCTTGAATCATTTCTTTTATATTGGGTCCATGAATATATTCAATGGCTGTAATTCCTTTAATAAAGCCCGAATCCACATCTACTGCTCCAGGCATGCTTAAAGCAATGCCGCTTATTTCATGGTTTTTTTGAAAATTTTTAACCGTGGAATCGATAATATCAAGAAAGGAATCAAGCCCGTCCTTCGGAGTAGCAACAGAAGATTTCTCTAAAAATGCGCCTGTCTCATCCATTAGAGAGTATTTTATTGCAGAACCTCCCACATCAAAAACTGCAAAATAGTCCACCAAAAAACCTCCTATCACCCCATACAAATCTTGTTGTTAATGTATAATTAAAAGGTTTGAAGCTTTGAACCAATTACCAGAAGGTTTTATTCGTGCCGCATGATTCCCTAACGATGAGTTCAGAGTCAGTAAACACAGGCTTTAATTTTGATTGTCCTTCAATCAAATCATTCAACATATAAGCTGATAATTTACCGATTTTCTCTTTATCCTGTTTAACTGTAGTCAGTTTTGGGGCGCTGTATCGGCAAGCAGCAATATCATCACATCCAACAATTCGGATATCTCTTGGTGTTTGAAGATCAGCTTCTTCAATAGCCCTTAACGCACCCAATGCCATTAAGTCGGATGCAGCAAAAATAGCTTCTGGATAATTCTTTAACTTGAGCATGTTCTTCATGGAGACATAACCGCTCTCTTCTTGGAAATCCCCATATTGAATCCATTCCTCATGAACTTCCAGGCCAAACTGATTCATAGCATCGGTGAATCCTTTCAATCTAAGATTGGAAATAACGGATTCACGCATTCCACCAATATAGCCAATTTTTCTAATGGAATTCAAATAGAAATGCTCTACCACTTTTCTCGATAAATTGACATTATCTGTCATGACATAACTTGCTCTTGGTCCGGTTAATTCGATATCAATCCCAATACAAGGAAAACCGCTTTCTGCGAGCTCATATGTCGCACTCTCTACTTCTTCACCAGCAATGATTAAACAGCCGTCCAAATTAAAATGCTTACATCTTGCTAAATAGCTGCCTTGAAAATGTTCATTGGAAAACATTAACAAATCATAACCTAACAGACCAATATTTTTTTTAAAGGTCGAAATAACTTCATTGAAATACGGATGGGTCATATCTACATTGATCTTACCAGCGTAGATAAGACCAATGAGATTTGACTTCTTTGTTGCCAGTGAACGTGCAGAAAAATTTGGTGCATATCCCATTTCAGTAATAACGGTCATGACCTTTTTCTTTGTTTTTTCACTGATTCCGCCATAGTTATTTATCACTTTTGAAACCGTTGAACGTGATACTCCTGCCATTTTTGCAATATCATCTATCGTTAAACTCATTATGTTATCCCTTCTATTTCCATCTAAATTCTCTCTTAATGTTAGATTACAGGGAGTTTGAAAATGAAACAATAGCAGGGTAGGAAAAATTGGTTATTTTACAGACCCTTCCGTAATACTAGATATAAATAAGCGGTTAAACAGCAAGAAAATAACTAGTAATGGAACAGTTGCCCAGAAAACACCAGATAAAATCATGCCAAAATCAATATTATTGGTATTGCTCAACTGAGCCAACGCTACCTGAATCGTATACATTTCTGGATCCCTTAAAATGGTGAACTGCCATAAGAATTCTCCCCAAACAGCAGTGAAAACGATAATTCCTAAAGTAGCAAATGCCGGTAAGATAATCGGCAAGACAATGCGCCAGTAAATTTTAAAATTGGAGCACCCATCCAATTTCGCCGCTTCAATTAATTCATCTGGAACACCCTCAGCTATATATTGCCTCATGAGAAAAATTCCTAAAGGATTTAAAAAGAATAGAATCATTACTCCTGGTAATGTATCCAAAAGACCCGCATTAGAAATTAAGAAATATTGCGGAATGAGCCCTAGCTGCGGAGGGATAATCATCGTAACTAAAATTGCTACAAAAAGAGCATTTTTGCCTGGGAATTTAAACTTGGCAAACGCAAAACCAGCTAATGAACTAATGAATAGAACGACAATGGTCACCACAGCACAGAGAATAAAAGAATTCCACATTCCGCCAAAGAAGTCAATTTGATTCAGCACCTTTTTAAAGTTTTCAACCATCATATTTCCCGGTGTAAGAGTTGGTGGAATCGAGTTATAAGCGGCGCTCGGCCTTGTCGCCATCACAAACATCCAATAAAAAGGAAATAGCGAAACAAGGGCAGCGAGCGTTAAAAATAAATAGACGAATATTCGGCCGATGGAGAATTTTTTACGTCTTTGATTGTGTTGTTTACTCATCTGCCCCACCTCTCTTTTTCCTTCCAAATCCTTGTGTTAACTTAAGATTGAAAACAGCAAACACGGTGATGATGACCAATAAAATAATGGCGGTTGCTGACGCAGTACCAAAGGACTGCAATCGAAATGCATCTCGATATAAGTACATAACAATCGTCATTGCTTCGTCCCTTGTAAAGGCATCCCTACCTAAAAACACAGTTGGCTCAGAGAATAATTGCATTGCTCCGACCGTTGAAGTAAATACCGTTAAGATGATAAAAGGCTTTAGCATTGGGATCGTAATATAAAAAAGTTGCTGAAATTTATTGGCTCCATCAACTGTCGCTGCCTCGTATAAATCATTGGGAATGCTTTGAATTCCCGCCAGATAGATAATCGTGTTATACCCGACCCAGCGCCAGAAAACCATAATTGAAATGGCAATTTTTGTTCCCCATTCCGATGCTTTCCATGCGATTGGATCAAGTCCAAAGAAGTTGGTCAACACGAAATTGGCCAAGGAGGATTCATGATTACTGAACAGCACACTAAAAATGAGCGCGACCGCAACCATTGAAGTTAGATAAGGCATAAAAATGGTGACACGGAAAAAACTTTTAAACTTAAGAAAAGCCATATTCAATAAATAAGCGAGGACTAGACCAACCACTAATTGCGGAGCAGTGCCCAGTATCCCCATGATAATCGTATTGTAAACCGACTTCCAAAATAGGGGATCCGTTAATACGGTTTGAAAATTAGCCAACCCGTTAAATGTCATTGGACTTAAACCGTTCCATTTCTGGAAGGCCAAGAAAATGCTAAAAAGGGCCGGATATAGACCAATAAGTGTAAAAATAATGAAGAAAGGCGCTATATATAAATATCCAGAAATCATGTCCTTTTTCTCTTCTGACCTGTATTTCTTTCTTTTAAATATAGTTGCTTTCTTACTAATCGAGTTCATTTTCACGCCTCTTTTCTCTTCGCTGTTTTCGTAATGAATATCGTTTTTTGTAAACGTCCGACTTTTTTCTATGATAGAAAGCAAACATTTACACCTGCATATTATTTAGGTACGGCACTTTTCGCCGCCTCGATGCTAGAGCAACCATTACGAAAAAAGCCTTTCTATTTCAACATAGGACAGTCCTTCCAGTTGTGAAGTTGTCAATGTAAAGATGGTCGGCTTACGTCTCAAGCTTTTTTCAAAGGCTTGCATCTGTAAGCCGACCGCTATCATTCTAGTAAATTATCGATTTAATAAATCTTGAGCGCGCTTCACAGCAGCTTCCCATTCTTTTTCTGGATCTGCTCCTTCATTTTGAACGTTCTTAAGAGCATTCAAAATTTCGTTATGAATCGGGAAGTACTTTTCACCTTTATATGGAATGCCTGCAATGTCTTGTGCAGCTTCAGCAAATACAGGCGCTGTTGCTTGCCCGCCGAAAAATTCATCTGCATTTGACTTGAATTCGTCCATATCATATACCGATTGGGCCGATGGGAATAATCCATGGCTTTGGAATGACTTTAATTGATTTTCCGGTGAAACAAGCCATTCAATAAAGTCATAAGCTGCTTGTGCATGTTTCGTTTCCTTTGGAACAGCAATATAAGAGCCACCCCAGTTTGCAGCAAATTCAGTTGGCAATGTCGCAACATTCCACTTCCCAGCAGCATCAGGGGCATTTCCTTCCATCCAACCTTTTAACCAGCCTGCACCAAGCTCTGCCGCAAACTCACCATTATTAACCGCGTTAGCCCACTCCGGACTCCACATTTCAAATTTTCCTACAATTCCGAGATCATTTAAACGAACCGCATAGTCGTATGCTTTTTTAACCTCACTGTCAGCTCCTAAATTCAATTCATTATCAGGAGTTAAATACGCTGTTCCTGCAGCATCTAAGTACGCTCTGAACGCCATTTCGATACTATCAACAAAGGGCTTTCCAGTTTTTTCTTTCACCTGTAAACCGGCTTTCTCGAATTCTTCTGGAGAATTAATGAGAGTAGCTACCTCTTCTGGATCAGTTGGCAAACCGGCTTCTTCAAATAAATCGGTACGATAGTACAATGCTTTCGGTCCAATATCTGTTGGCAAACCAAATAAGAAGTCACCTTCCGTATTTTCTCCACTCTTCCATTTCCAATCCAAATACTGATCCTTCACATCGTTTGCGCCGAGATCATATAAATTCTCGAATCGATCTTGAGCAACCTTAAAACGGTCAAATTGATCAATCTCTAGCATCGCAATATCTGGTGCGCCACTTCCAGCCGATAATGCAGTAAACAATGCATCATGATGATCGGCTGTTTCAGATGATTTTACTTTAATTTTTATGTTCGTATTTTCCTTCTCATATTCCTTTGCCAATTCTTCATACCCAGTCGCACCAAAAGTCCAGAAATCCAACGTAATTTCTTCATCACTATCCTTAGGATCACTTGTTGCATCCTTATTGTTTCCGCTACAAGCTGCTAGAGACAGCGCCAGCAGTGACGAGATTCCAAATATGGCCATTTTCTTCATACTTTTCAAGTTTATGCCCCCTTAAACAATTTAATATTTTTATAGTTTTTATCCTGTAAAGATTTGTTAAAGAAATGAACACCTCCAATATAAAACCATCACATTTTAGGAAACCGGTTTCGTAAAAGACCAAAACTCAACAAGTAATCGCTTACATTTCCATAATAATGGCATATTATTTAAAAATCAACCCTTAAAATTAAATAAATTAACATAAATTATTTGAAAATAAACAATTCAACATCTTTAAATCTCTTAATTACCTTGATAATCATCATTTTTAAAAAGATTTTTTACATTTTTTTATTATTTTAGAAACCGGTTTCCTTGTTATCCCAAAAGAAGCCTCTCACCTAATTAATTACCTGCGAGAAGCCCCTCGATTTACTTTATTGACTTACTCCCTAAGAGAAGTTTGCTGACATTATTCTTTAACTCTAAAAGTGTCCTTGCTTCTAAACCAGTTTTTGAATCGTATGTAATTCTTCATCACTAATTTCGATTACTTCTTCAAACATCTCCACCGATACCCGTGATATCGATGCTATCTCAACGATTATTGAAGAAGAGGACTTGTCAAACTAATTTTTTAGACTTGAAAAGCCATTATTTTTTCTGCAAAGGTTCTACTACAATCTCCACTCTGCGGTTTTTCTCTCTTCCCTCTTCCGTCTCATTCGATGCAATCGGCATTGTCTGGCCCAACCCTTTTGTTTCAATGCTTATTGTTTCCAAATTTACTTTTTTCTCTAAATAGCTTTGCACTTCTCGTGCTCTCTCTTCCGACAACTTTTGATTATATATTTCGTCTCCTTGACTATCAGTATGACCATTTATCCAGACATTGGCACCTTCATACATATTAAGCTCCTCACTTAACTGATCAAGCGTTTCAATGACATCCGATTTTAATTCACTTTTGTCAAAATCAAATAATAGATTGCTCGGAACTTCAATTACGATTTCACTCTCTTCTACCGAAATCGTTACATTTTCATCAAAATTACCCGGAGAAAACGTTCCCGGTTTGAACGTGCCCGGCTCAAAATCGCCTGGTTCAAACGTGCCCGGTTCGAAGTTGCCTGGCTCAAAATTACCCGGCTCGAATGTGCCTGGCTTAAATTGTGAGTCCTCTTCATCCTCCGCAATTTCGTTCACATTATTAGAACCTTCATTATTTTTAGCTGTTTCTTGGTTTTTCTCACTGCAGCCTGTGATCAAGAAAACAGTAAAAACAAGCAAAAAAATAAAATTGAATAATTTCACGTTTATTATTCCTCCTTAATCATAAAAGCTTTGCTATTTTAATTTTACTTTATTTTCTAAAATAAAATTAAATATTCACCCAAAACAGGAAGGAAGTTATGGTAGTGAACAAATTTAATTATAAGAGAATGGGAGAAAAGTTTGATGAACGAAGACAGGAGGGACGATTGGGCAGTGGCTCCTTATATAACTTCTATCATGCCTTTTGCATTTGCTCCAGTTAACTTTGACTCAACCTTTCATTGACAAGCGAGCAGCATCCACTTAGCAAAAGCTGCTATAAAAATTAAAACTCTGCCATCAATTCTCCATAATGACCATTCTAAAAATCTTTGACACAAATTAATATTTCACCCGTCTAATAAGGTGAATTCAATTATAAGGGGACCCTTACTTTATGACAAATGTTAGAGAGACTATTTCAGAATGGTTTTACCTATACAGCAATGATGTCTACAACTTTTTGGTTTACTACACCTGTACAACAGATGTAGAGGATTTAGTGCAAGAGGTTTTTATAAAAGCTGGGCGCGGTCTTCACTCTTACAAGAATCAATCTTCACCCAAAACTTGGCTCTTCACCATTGCCCGAAATACAGCGATAGACGAAGCCAGAAAAAAAGAGACAAAGATTAGCAAAAACAGTACAACATTCGATGAGCGCTTTTGGGAGCAGCAAACAAGCGCTAATCCGGAGCATATCCTTTTAAAAAATGAGGAACAGAAAGAGCTTTATCTCTCCATCTCTAGATTGAAGAGGAAATTTCGAGAGGTGATGATCCTAAGGGGTATTCAAGGATTATCCGTACGGGAGACAGCGCAAATATTAAATTGTAAGGAAACAGAGGTACGCACAAATTATCACCGCGCCATAAAGGCATTGCGGCAGCAAATCAGTGAGGAGGACCTCAAATGAAAAATAACCAAAATAATTTAGAGGATAAGCTTAGTAAATTACCCACTCATAGCATGAGTAAATCAAAACAAGACCGTATGCATCAGCATATCATGAATGCCCTAAACGATGTAGAGGTCCAACAACCGGAAGGGAGACATCCGCTCATGAAAAGGTTACAAATAGGAGTTGCATCAGCAGCGGCAATTGTTTTAATTAGTATATTAGGTTTAAGCTTTGTGATGAATCATGGAGAGCAAATAGGAGAACAAACTCAAACACCTAACGCGAATGAACGGGAAAATCTGCAAGAGCAGGACGAAAAAAATTCGGAGATTACTGAAGAAGAGCAGGTATCCGTTGAAGAAAAAGCAACAGAAATATACGATGCCCTTCGCAACCGAGATATGGATTTATTATCAAGTTTCGTCCATTCAGAAAAAGGGCTGTTCTTATCCCTCTATGACTACATCGAACAGTTTTCCGCTGTTTTTGAAAAAGATGAAGTTCCTGCACTTTTAGAAGATAACACGGAGTATTTTTGGGGCTATGGTGACGCCAATATGGAGCTTAAATATACGCCGACAGGTTACATGGATAGGTACTTAAAACCAGATACTTTCCTTAACTCTGATAATAAAATGTTTGACTCGGAAACACAGCGCAGCGACTTGAACGAACGCATTCAAGCAAAATTCCCTAAAGCAAAAATCGTCGAGTTTTACAAAGAACCCGTGTATGAAGATTGGAAAAGTGTATTTCTAGTATTTGAACCTAATAATGCTTCAAATTGGGAACTCGTCGCGATTATTAGTGCAGAATGGACACCTTAACTAAAGTGAATTTTGTAAAAATAGAGAACACTGTTTGTTAAAAGGGTTCAATGTCAAATGTTAACCGTGAATACCGAGAATCATTCCTCTCGGTATTCACGGTTATTTGTTACATCCTTAACCCTATTTATTATTATTTCTCAACCTTTTTAAAGCTGTTAACTTGATTGTCTAAATCCATTACGATTTCACGATTTTTCGCAACCTCATCGGAAATAACGGAAATAGAGCTTAATAAATTCGCTGTATTCTCATTAGATAGAATCATTGCTTCTGTACTTTCCTCAACAGCAGCGGTAATTCCTTGAATGCCATAAGCCATATCTGTAGATATCTTTCTTAAATCTCCGGAGGCTTTTGTTAAATGAACGAGCATTTCGTTGATCATATCCACATCCACCTTGTATGTTTTTGCCTGTTCCACAAAAACATCATAGTCGTCCAACACTTTTTTCGTTATGTAAGACATGATCTTATTAGCATTTTGAACAAGATCAGCTACTGAGGTCGTAACCAATGCACTCGTATTTTGGATATCTGTTGCAGATTTCTTTGTACTCTCTGATAATTTCCGCACCTCTTCTGCTACTACTGCAAAGCCTTTTCCGGCCTCACCTGCTTTTGATGCTTCAATAGATGCATTAAGCGCTAATAAATCGGTTTGTGATGATATCGTTAAAATATCTGCAGTAAGCTGCTTAATTCTCTCTACAGATTGGCTATTCTTAATCGCTGTATCCATTGCCTGCTTAATTTCCTCTACAACCGTTTCCATCTCTAATTTACTCTGATTGGACTGGACGAGAATCTCATCGGCACGCTCGACGATCTCAACAACCTGATTGGAGTTTGACTCTGCATGATCAGCTAGGACATTGGCTTCTGACAGAACTTCTTGTGCTCCAGCATCTATGTTCTGTATCATGCTACTCACTTCTTCCATCCCTGCCGATAGCTCATTTAAGCTGGCAGAAATATTAGAGGTGGCATCCTGGCTTTGCCCTATTTGCACACTAATATTTTTCGTGGACTTATTAATTTCATTAGAACTCGTTTTGATTGCAATGATCACATTTTGTAAAGTCTCTAAAAAACGATTAATCCCTGTTATAATTTGACCCACTTCATCCTCTGACTTGCTTTCTAATCGAACCGTTAGATCCCCTTCATTGTTCTCCAGTTTTGCGATGATATTGCTAAGGTTTGTGTGAGCATTTTTCAGAGGAGTAATGATCGTTTTCAACGATAACCAAAAAGTAACAGCAACTGTGATAATAAAGATCGCCGCCATTGACCAAACAATGACAGTAGATCGAGTTATTCTTGAATGAATCAAAGAGTTTTCATGAGCGATACGTTCATTTAGGACCGTCTGAAAATGAGCTTCCGACTCTGCCACAGCGACAGAGAATGTTTCTAAAGCATTATAGCTTTCATCAGCTGCAGCTGCATCACCTTTTTGAATATGTTCTGCCATCATCGCTGCCTGTTGAAGGAAACCTCCCATGTCCTCCATGTATGGTATATATGCATCGTGAAGTAAACGATTCATTGCTTTTTCCGAGAGTTCATCCGCTATACTTTCAATCTCATTTAGACTGATTTTTGCCTGTTCTGTATGAGTTAAAATCGCTTCTGCTCCTTCCCCTTTGTCTCCCCCTAAAATATAGGTTTGTATAGATAAATCAATCTGCCCCACCTCTTTTGCTAATTTAACCTGCTCTTTTTCCAATTTAAGAAAAGATTCCACCATGATATCTGCAGATAGTTTTACTTGTGTGTTTGTTACGCCACTTAATGTCGTATTTAAGGCAATAAGAACGGTTAAAAATATTAGGATAAACAATATACGATATGCAATCGACTTTTTCACAATCTCCATCCTCTTTCTACGATAGTTGATTAAATCCAAATCCATATATTAGAAAAGCAGTTTGCTCAATCTGAAAATATTTACATCATCCTGTTTTCAGTGATATTCCCCAACGACAGCAACCGCTTACATCAGACGATAAATTTTTTAGCCTTTTCTTTCCAGTTGCTATATTTAAATTGTAGTCTAGCATAATTTCCCTTTCATTTTGGAATTTGTTCATGAACGGTCGTTATTTTTTCATGAACGGTAAATTACACGGTAACATAGGAGCATTTTTAAGGTTAGGCTAACACTTCCCACTTTTTTTCAAATTTTACTTATAAAAAATCCCCCTTCTATTTTCAGAAGGGGGATTATTCTTGACACCATTTTATTTAGTTAACATCAACTTTTTCTATATTTTTAAAAGACATATAAGCAATCATGAATCCGATCGCTGCGAGAGTGACAGGAATTGCAATCACATTAAATAATGAAAATCCATTGATGTCAGATCCGACTACACCAACTAATAAAACCGATGTTACAATGGTTGTCGATACAGACTTTTTCATCATTCCAAAATATAAGGGAATTAATCCTAGCCCTGCAGAAAATAATGCTGTAAACAGTACTTTTACCGCTTGCTCCACAATAATCTTCATCGTGATTGTATCTGTGATAAAATGAGCGAATGAATTTATTCCGTAAAAGGCAGCACTAACAATAAAATTAGATATCACAATCGCTATAAAGGTGAAGCTTGAAATTAAAATAAGTTTGGCTAACATAATCTTATGTCGCTTTATAGGATACATGAACAAGAGGTGCATCGTTTTGTTTTTATATTCGTCAATGATCAACCTTGCAATGAGCACCCCAGAAAACACAATAAACGTTCCCCTTACCATTGTGTCGATCGCTATCAACATCGTTTTATAATCTACAAAGTAAGAATCTCCTTCGATACTATCTATAATAGGTAAAATACACGCTAATACGATCATCATGATGTTTGCAATAAACGCGGCTTTGACATAGGCAACCATTTTATGTTTTTTCATTTCCAAACGAATTAAATTAAGCAATTTTTCCGCCCCCATTAATTAACGTTAAAAAGTAATCTTCTAAAGAATGATTTTTAACATTGATCGAATGAATGGAAACGTCTTGCAAAATCAATGATTTTGATACTTCATGTTGTGATACCTCTGTTTCATATATTCTAATCATCGATGGATCGATAATTTTATAGTTTGAGATGTTCAAAGAATTCTCAAGAACGAGAGCAGCTTTTTTACTATCATTTGTACGAATTTCAATATAGTTCGTATTTTTGTTTCTAATGCTTTCCATCGATACTTCTTCAACTAAACGCCCTTCACTAATAACCCCAACTGTATCTGCCATCAATTCTATTTCTCCAAGAATATGACTGGATATCAGCAGCGTGATCCCGTACTCCTTTGAAAGCAATTGGAATAGGTTCCTTAACTCCTTGATTCCCACTGGATCAAGCCCGTTTATAGGCTCATCCAATATGAGCAATTCAGGCTTAGTAATAATAGCTCTAGCAATTCCTAACCTTTGTTTCATTCCGAGAGAAAAATCTTTTACTGCCTTATCGTCAACATTATGCAAATTTACTAAATCTAACGCCTCATCAATGGCTTTTTTATCATAATAGCCCATATACTCGCAGTGTAAATCTAAATTTTCTTTTGCGGTAAGTTTATCGTAAAAGACAGGATACTCAATAATACAACCAATTCGTTTCAACAACTCATAGGACTGATTTGTTACTCGCTGACCAAACATATTAATTTCGCCACTCGTGGGTTTTATTAAATTCATCAACATTCTCATAACTGTCGTTTTCCCTGCTCCATTTGGGCCAAGAAACCCATATATTTCGCCCTTTTTCACCCTCATATTGACATTTGAGATGACTTCCTTCCCTTGAAATGTTTTGGTTAAGTGATGGGTCTGTAAAATGTATGTCATCAAAAAACTCCTCTCTATTTCTTCTCTTCATCATACCGAGGAGAACTTTCATTTTTATTAATCAATTCTTACGCATTTCTTAAGAATTTAACTTTTTAATCAAGCAACTTCATTTCGTGTAAAACGAAAAAGCAAAAATCAATACAAAAGTTGAAATTAGTATTTAACTCGTCTAAGTTTAATCGTGAATTTCGTCTTTTCAAATGGAATACTGGAGAGTGTTATTTCTCCTCCCATTTCTTCTACTAATCTTTTGGTAATAGTCAGCCCTAAGCCGCTTCCTTGATACTGTTTATTCCGAGAGTCCTCAAGTGTATACAATCTTTCAAATACTTGATCTTTATGACTTGCTTGAATGCCTTTTCCTTGATCCCAGACGTCAATAAAAATAGACTCCTCATCATCTCGAACTTCAATACCAATGATGTTTCCATCACTTCCATATCGAATGGCATTTGAAATTAGATTTTGTAGGATTCTGTTCATGGCAACTTCATTAGCAAAAATGTATAGAGGTTGTTCAGGTATAGAAACATCTACTTGAAACCCTTTTGCTGTTAAAATATTATAAAATGATAATATATTATTTCTGCAAAGTTCATTTATATCAAGACGGCTAATAGACAGGTTCCGATCACCAGACTCTAATTTTGCTAAATCAAAAAACTTGTTCATTAACTCTAACACTTCCTGCGATTTACGATAAACTTTTTCAAGCTGAGCTCTTCTTTCAGCTTCGGATAGGTTTGCATCTTCCAGCACCATCTCAATACTGCCTAACACAACAGTCAAAGGCGTCTTTAGATCGTGCGAAATATTTGACAGCATTTTGCGCATCGCTATCTCCGTTTTATTATATTGGGCCACAACCTTTTGATTATGTTCCAATAAATGATTGATTTCAATCAGCAAAAGCTTCAAATTGGCATCATCCGTTTGTAAAATCAACTTCTCATTCGTTTTTTCTGTAAGGATTTGCTTTAGTTTCTTCTGGACATATTGAAGGTCTGCTTGTTTTTTTTGAGCCATTTTCACCTGTAGGAAAACGATTGTAAGTAAAATAAAAATAATGGAACCTACTATAATATTCATATTAAATTTCTCCAAGCTTATATCCAATGCCCCAAATCGTTTTAATGTACTTCGGATTTGAAGGGTCATCTTCAATCTTTTCTCGTAGCCGCCTCATATGTACATTAATGACATTCTCATCCTTATAATAGTCATCATTCCAGACAGATTGATAGATTTGCTCCTTTGTAAAGACGCGATTTGGTGAACTGATAAACATTTTTAAAATTAGAAACTCCTTCGCAGTCAACTTAATTTCCCGATTGTCTTTTTTTACTGAAAAATTTTCTAGGTCTATCGTTAGGCCACCGATGTTCATAATAGCTGTCACATCTTTCTCAACAGCTTTGGAGTAGTTATTGGCGCGGCGTATAGCAGCCTTTACTCTTGCTGTCAATTCAATCATCGAAAAAGGCTTCGCAATATAATCATCAGCACCTAACCCAAGCCCTATCGCTTTATCCACCTCACTATCTTTTGCCGACATAATTAAGACAGGAATCACACTTTGCTCCCTTACGAACTGTAAAAAATCCATTCCATTCATTTTGGGCAACATGAGATCTAGCAAAATTAAATCAAAGCCTTCAGCAGAAAAGTATTGAAGAGCAGACTCACCATCAAACGCTTGAACGACCTTGAATCCTTCCTTCCCCAATTGCGTCTTTACCATCTCACTAATTTCTAAATCATCTTCAACCAGCAGTATTGAATGTGACATCATCGATCTCCCCTATCAAAAACCTTAATAAGATTATCATTTCATACTTTTTACTATTTTTGCAAATCTCTTTAAAATGGGGTAGGTCATGATGAATGGTTCAGCCGTGCGAACAACCACAAATCATGAAAGAGCGACCACTCATAAAAAACAAGACTTCTTGCTTTAATGCAAAAAGTCTATGTACCGTTAATATTTCTTTCGCTAGAATCATTTTAAGGGTGCTTTCTGTGTCTTTTAAGATACGAAAAAACCGTTGCCATATATCACAACGGTTTTTCATCCTCTTATTATGAAGAATTAAAACCCATTCTTCACTAACCATTTCATCATGCTTTCTTCTCTTTTCTTAAGATCGCCATGCTGGACATCGTATTTACTTATTTTTTTAAAAACAATCTTTTTAAGTAATAGAAAGTTTCCTAACCCCTTATAAAATATTAGATAACCCCTTTATCTTCTTTAGTTTGCTGTAGCATCCAAGTCATTAAATGCTTGCGATCAATCAACCTTACCTCGTTTGAGGAAGCTAGCTTTTTAGCCTGTTCAGTAAAAAAACTATTCGTAATTACCCAGCACTCATCAGCCCTGTAATGATTCTTTGCAGAGGCTATTTCTTGTACAGCTTTTACGCCAACATTCTTCTTATATCGTTTAGCTTGGACAATAATTTTCTTATCTTTAGAGGATAAAATAAGGTCTGCACCATAATCTCCACTTGCTGGTGTTAGTTGTACATAATAACCTTTAGACTTTAACAATGCTTGAAGAAATTCTTCGAACTTCCTGCCTGACATTTTATCAACCTCTAAAATACCTGACTTTCTCAGTTTTCGTTCCCTCAGCACATTAACGATCAATGCAAGTATAAGGGAACCACCCAAAAATACTATCAATCCTAAAGTTAATAAAGGTTCAGCTGTGATGATAGACCAAAGTAGGTCTAATCCCATTTTAAATGCCTCAAAGAAATCCAGCTCCATATCACTGTGCTCCTATCAATCTATTTTAATATAAACCAAAAATTAACAACTATATTATACCAAACTATTCTGCTCAATATTTAGACTATCCGAAATAGTTTTTATTAAAATGACAAAGAAAAGGCCTCCCAACAGTTTAGCTAACTGATGAAAGACCTTCTCTATAGAAAATTTTTATGTCATAGGTTGCCGTGTTTTTTATAAAACGAAGACAAGAAAAGAAAATCATATATAAAACCGTAATTACATCATACCGCTCGCAGTCTGCTAAACGTATTAATGTTAACCATGAGTGCAAAAATGCGGTAATATCTTTAGCTGCGATATACCGTTTTTACGGGATTGCGCAAGCCAGTTCTTTTTATGGTCTTCCTTAAATCTTTAGATGAAATATAGATTGATAATACGCCGTTCAAAGCCATCAAAATAACAATTATTTTAGTTAATAATGCAACATCAGCAGCAAATACTTTGATCGTATGCCATGGAGCTCCCGTACTATAGACTAGTACCGGAATGATAGCAATAGAGACAGCTAATTGTAGCATACCAGTGATACGCCAACTATTACTTTTACCAGTTTTCCTTGATTGAATTCTTACAAGCAAATAAATGGAAAGTACAAGGAGTAAAGAAATAATCCCTATCAAAATAACTTGAACAATAGGACTAGATCGAGGTATATCCACCGGCTCATCTCCATTTAATATGTTGATAATCCCTTGTTTTAAGTAGATAAGCCCCTTTTCTTCAAAAATATGATTCTTATTCGTAAGTATTACTCCTCCCCAACCCGTTGCGGGTATAAAGAATACTTCTGCATGAGAATCAGGAGTTGAACCTGAATGCCATATCATCTCTTCCTCAGTATCTGGGTTAGAGATTCTGACACCAAGACCATAAAAACGATGTTCACCAGTTTGAACATAAGGATTCATATATAGGTTCATAGTCTCTTCACTTAAAAAATTATGATTACTCTCGTGCTGACTAAGCCATTTAATGTACTGAACCATGTCTCTTGCACTTGTGGTTAAGTATCCATATGGTGCGCCTCCATTATCATAGGTAACTGCGCTATTTCGAGGGATTCCTAACCATGACTGGTAACCCGCAGCATAGCCCTTTTTTAATGCTGTGCTATAATCAGCAGCCGCATCGTTCATTCCTAACGGCGAAAAAACTTGTTCCTCCATGTACTCCGAATAGGTTTGATTTGTAACTTCTTCAATGAGAGCCCCTAGAATTAAAAAATTCGCATTACTGTATTGATGTTTTTCCCCAGGTGCGGCGGTCAACTTAACCTTCGATAGCCTTTCTACATTTTCCCTTATTGCATTCAAATCTTTAGCTTCTCTATCTGAGATGGATAAGCCAGAATATGTACTTATCCCACTGGTTTGTGTTAATAAATGTTTGAGCGTTATTTGGGATGCAGCTTGATTGTCTTTAAGGGTAAACCATGGCAGATACTTTTGAACCGGATCATCTAAACGAATGGTGCCTTCTTCAATTAATCTCATAATGGCTAAGCCGGTTAAGGATTTACTTATCGATCCAATCGTAAAGGGAGTTTCAGTTGTTACTATTTCTTTCGATTCTCCAGTTATCCCCCAAGCCTTGAGATAAACGGTCCTACTTTCATGAACAAGAGCAATAGAAGCTCCTGGAATGCGATGTTCTTCTAAAAAGGTCTCGACATAGCTGTCAAGTGCGCTCTTGAGGTGTTGTTCTGCGGAGATTTGTGAGATTGGTAAAAATAAAATCAGCAAAACGAATACGAAACATACTAATGTAAATTTTAATTTAGATGCTAAGATTTTCATTGTCTTCTTCATCTAATGCTTAATTTTCGCACAAGAAGTTTTATAACAACCAAGGATACTAAACAAGACGTTGAAATACTGATAATCATTAACATGGAATTCCACCATGAGTTATCCGAAATTTGATAAAAGATATTATAATTAAATGAACTGTTAGTCGTCTGTGGGTTAAAGGATTCAGTTAAAAACATCGATAGTATTAGCTGGGAGCCAAGATAGGTTATGATTAATGTAAAGAATCCGATAACAAATAGTATTCCTTTCCTATCTTTTAATTTTCGTAGCTGTTTATTTTCAGAATAAAGATCTATTCCATTGAGCTCTAAAAAATCTTTGACTAATGTTGCTGGATCTCCTAACTCCTTTATGCAATCTTCCCCATGTTCACGGGATTCCTGAATATGTTCTAAAAGCTGTTGTTTGATGTTCCTTCTATTCTTTGAACTTATTTGATATTGCTTTAACTCCTCCAAAACCTCATCTAAAAATTGTTGTTCTGCCATGCTCAATTTCATTGTCATTTCAAATAATCTCCTTTCGAGCCAGTTTGCAGAAGGGATTTTATATCTTGTTGTAATTCCAACCACTCATTGATTTTGTTCTGAAGATGCACTATCCCTTTTTCATTGATCTCATAATAAACTCTAACCTTCCCGTTATCTGTCATTTCGCGGTACGTATTAACCAACTCCTGATCTTTAAGCTTAGTCAGAATGGGATAAATGCTCCCTACTCCTTTCAATTTTAAATTGTGCTCTTCCAGCTCCTTCATAATTTCATAACCATAGCTTTTTTCCTTTGACAAAATAGATAACACACACATCTCTAAATGACCTTTAATTAAACTCGTTCTATCCATATCATAAATTTAACAAAGATATATACTTCTTTCAAGTATATATCTGAAAAAGATATTCAATTTCTCCAATAGAAAATATCGTTGCTCAAACAAATCACTGAAATATGCACTTCCAAATAGTCCTAGACATAAAAAAAGCGGAAGGTCCACTAGAAATGAATGATCGCACTTCTAAACCGTCTGCTTTTTATATTTCAACAAGTATTAAGTTAAATATTCCAAAGACACACCCTAAAAAAGCATAAAACACGTTTAAATTATAGTCAGCAAGTTCAAATCACGCACTGCCTTCACAGTGTCCAAAATGCATGCCGCAAAACATCGTTTTTCATTCTTCCTTTCGGATAACCCCATCCTTTTGTACCCACCAGAACGACACCGCTATCCCTGTTCCAATCACTAAAAACGGTGCGACAAAGACTAAAAATGCATCCATCCTATAACCCCCTCAATGCTTATGCTCTGAGTTTCCTCTAACATAATCCTTATTAAATAAAAATAGCTTCAATAATAAATACAGGGAAGGGATGAGTAAGGCTAGACCTGCAATAAATGCAATAATAAGAGCCAAAGCCATAGCCTCATTCGTAAAGCTATCATATATCGTTAGATGTGGGTAAAGTAAGTATGGGTAATGAGATATCCCATAACCATAAAACGCAAATGCAAATTGGCCAATCAGCAAGCTAAAGGCTATACCATAATTTTTCCGTCTCCAGAGCAGCCATACTGTTCCTATGAATAATAAAGCTGAAATTAAAAACATCCACCAAAACGATAAAATCTCCTCATAATGATCCGCATTATGAAATCTTAACTCGTAAATAATTCCTCCTGCTGTAATGATGGTAGGCAATGCCCAAATTAATGCATAACGGCGGAGCAATTCAGTCGCAGGTGTATCATTTGCTTTATCTGCATACCAGGTTAAAAACACAGCAGAAATATACAATACAGCTGATAGGCTCAACACAACAATACTCCATGTAAGCGGACTCATAAATAAGGCCATATAATCAAGAACCGGGTTCCCATTTTCAATAAAAATGAAGCCGCCCTCTGAAATTGTTAAGACAATCGAAAGTGCTGCTGGTAATAATAAACCTGACAAACCATACATGAAAGCATATCCCTTATGTGAACGTGCTCCATATGTCTCAAACGCATAATACGAACCGCGTATCCCCAATAAGATAACAGCAATACTAACAGGTACCAATAAAGTCGTTCCATAATAGTAGGCGGTTTTTGGAAAAAAACCGACAATTCCAACAAAGAAAAAAACTAAAAATACGTTGGTTACCTCCCAAACAGGGGATAAATATCTCTGAATAATTTTCGTAAGAATATGTTGCTTATTGGTAAAGATTCCATATGCATTAAAGAAACCAGCGCCAAAATCAATGGAGGCTACAATAATATAGCCGAATAGAAATGTCCAGAGAACAATAATCCCAATAATTTCTAGGTTCAGATTCATCTATGCACTTCCCCTTTTCTATCCATCAATTCTCTTTCCACTGGATTCATCCGAAACATTCTAACCAAAACAACTACTGAGCCCACACCTAGAATTAAGTAGAGACCACAGAATAAAAGCAACATAAGATTTACATGATTACTCGTAGTAGCTCCTTCTGCTGTACGCATGATTCCGCGGAGAATCCACGGTTGTCTCCCTACTTCTGCTAACCACCAACCCGCTTCGATAGCTATAATTGCTAGTGGTCCGCCCAAAACGATTAACCACCGGTACGGCTTTGACTCAACAATAGACCACCCTTTAGCTTTGCCAATAAGGAATAACAGGGACACCCCTATCATCATCATCCCTATTACAACCATAATATTGAAGAGATAATGGATATACAATGGAGGTATATCTTCCTCAGCAAACTGATCCAAACCTATCACTTCTGCTGTCGGTGATCCATGAGCTAGAATACTCAATGCATACGGAATTTTTATTGCATACTTAATTTCTTCATCTTCATTCATAAATCCGAGTAGAATCAGTTCAGCACTTTCACTCGTTTCAAAATGCCATTCTGCCGCTGCAAGCTTTTCAGGTTGATATTCTGCCAAATATTTTCCAGACAAATCCCCAACAATTAAAGAAGTCAGAGAAAAGATTAATCCAATCTTCATGGTTAAAAGGAGTGCCTTTTTGTGATAAATATGGTTCGAACCTCTTAGCAAACGAAATGCCGCAATAGAAGCAAGTACAAAGGCTGAAGTCATAAAGGCTGTACCCACGACATGGGATACTTTAGTAGGCATCGCTGGATTAAACATCGCCATGATTGGATTGACATTTGCCAGCTCTCCATTTATTAAATCAAATCCTTGCGGGGCATTCATAAATGCATTTACAATAGTAATAAATACGGCAGAAAAGGATGCTCCGATTGCAACAGGAATTAATAGTAATAAATGCTTTCGTTGATTTTCAAACCGATCCCAAGTATACAAATATATGCCTAGAAAAATCGCTTCAAAAAAGAACGCAAACGTCTCCATAAATAATGGTAGAGCGATTACATTTCCCGCCAACTCCATGAAATTCGGCCATAATAAAGAAAGCTGTAATCCAATTGCTGTACCTGTAACCACCCCCACAGCAACCGTTATAATAAACCCTCTTGTCCACCTTCGAGCAAGCAATATATAATGTTCGTCATTTTTCTTTATACCTACCCAGTGGGCAATCATGATCATTAGAGGTACGCCTACCCCTAAGGTTGCATATATAATATGAAATGATAATGTAGTTTCTGTCAGGATCCTACTGTAGTAAACTGCCTCCTCATTAATCAATCCATTCCCTCCTTTATCCGCCTACAACTCTGCCAATAATAGATAAAAGCATAATTGCCGCCACAATAAAGGTTAGCCATACTAGTTTCCTTTCATGTCTTTGATACATGGCATTGCTTTTTCTAGGTTGTGTGTGTTTTTTCATTTGTTTCATCGTCATTCATCCTAACCTTCTATTGTTATAACGATATTATTATGTGCGAGTTTCCATATTTTACCCCTCAATAATAAAAAAAACACGGATTACTCCTGTTTAAGAGCAATCCGTGTTTTTTCTAGAGGAATGAAATTTTCTATTACTAGTAGATTTGTCGATCATTAAATTAGAAAGCGAGATACAGCAAAGTAATGTAAGTTTCTTATGATATTTAATTAAGTGTACAGCAATCCGTCAATAGAAAATGGCCATATTCTCGTATTCTTACCTTAACCCTCCATTCCATTAAAATGATAAAAACTCTGCCAATTGTTGCTCATGCTTATCGAGTATAATCTGTCCCGCCTTGATCCCCTTCACACGCAGAACATCAAGATTCTGTACGATAAATTCATTACTGCCAACAACATAGTAAAGACCATCATTGTCTGCAGCAAGATTCTTCACTTCTTCATAGTAGTCGTGACGATTATCGACAAACTGTGATGTAAACTTCTGATCAGGTGCTGATACAAAAACATCTGTAAATAAGAACTCTTTTGCTGAACGGATGTTTAAAGAATGAACACGACTCACGTTGTCTGCTCGTCTAAAATATTCAAGTACAATTGATCTGAAAGTGGCCAGACCTACACCAGATGACAATAAGTAAACATTTTTCCCTTCTCTTTTCAGTGGTACATTTGAATGCGTTTTAAATATGGCAACTTCATCTCCGACTTTAAGATTCTTTAATATCGTTTTAAACTCAGAGCATTGCTCTCTAATACGAGTTGTGATGCCAATCGCTTCTTCATAGGGTAAAGTGGAGATTGACATATGGCGAATCAAACTGCGGTTTGGTTTATCTCCAGCATTAAACCCCTCTAGTGCAAAGTGAGTGTGAGAACCTTCTTCCCATGTAAAGTCTTGCGGACAGGCGAGCAGGTACGTTCGAACTTCCGGCGTTTCTTCAATAATCTTATTTATTTTTGTCCAATATACTTTCATTATATATCCTCCCTCCATGATAAACTGCCTTACCATCTAATATAGATATAAAAAATAAATGGATTGAAACTATAGCTCTTAAGAAAATGCACCTAATAGGAAATTGAATATTCCTTCTTCTAAACACCGCAAATAGAATGGCGGTTATAATTTGGGCTAATGATCTATTAGATTTCTTGACTATATGAAATTTTTAAAACTTAGTGACTAATATACAGCTATCGGCCCATACGGACCCTCAATAATTTCTATTTTCGTTTCAAAAATGTCTGTCAAAAGTTCTGAGTCCATAATCTCTTCTACTGTTCCAAATGCCGCAATTTGCCCATCTTTCATAGCACAAATTCGATCAGAATATTTAGCTGCAAAATTTATATCATGCATAACAGTCAGAATAGTTCTTCCGAAATCATTCACAACATGTCTTAAATACTCCATCATTTGAACAGAACGAGCAACATCGAGATTGTTCAGAGGCTCATCCAATAGTACATATTCTGTCTCTTGGCACAAAACCATTGCAACATATGCTCTTTGTCTTTGACCGCCTGATAGCTCATCTAAATATCGATCTTCCAAATCTGTTAAGTCTAAAAAATCGATATATTTAGAAATAATTTCTTCGTCTTCGCTCGTCAATCTCCCCTTTGAATATGGAAATCGTCCAAATCCAGCTAGTTGTCTAACCGTAAGCCTCGTTACAAAATGATTTTCTTGTCGCAAAATAGTGACGATTTTCGCTAAGTCATTTGATTTTGAAGAAGATACATCCATACTAGAAATCATAATTTGACCTTCATCCATGTTTAAAAGTCTTCCAATCATCAAAAGAGTCGTAGACTTTCCAGCACCATTGGGTCCAATTAAAGAAGTAAACCCAGCCTTTGGTATTTCAATATTTAATGGTCCAATCTTTACTTCATCCGTATACATCTTTCTAGCATTATCAATTTTTATCATAGAGACCTCTTCCTTAAAATTACAATTAGAAATAGGATTCCGCCAAACAGTTCAATAAATACGGAAACAGCTTGAAGATTGATTACATGGTACATGAAAAAGTAGGCAGCTGTTAAGACAAAGAACCCTATAGCAAGAGCCATTGGAAAAATATATCGATGGTCATAAGTTGGCGCCGCTTGATAACTCAAAATAGCAACTAAAAATCCAAAGAAAGTAAGAGGGCCCACTACAGCCGTTGAAATGGACATCAAAACAGCAACTAATACAAGTGCATAAATAATATTAGATTGGTATTTAACGCCAAAAGTAGTAGAGACATCTTTACCAAGTGACAATATATTTAATTTCTTAGAAAAAACAAAAAGCAATAAGGCAACAGCGGTGACCATCGGAATAACAATTGGAAAATATTCAGCATCCGCATTATTGATAGAACCAATCAATCTTGTCTGCAATAGGTCAAACTCAGATGGCGCAAGAAGTTTTCTCATAAAAGCCGACACCGTATTCAACCCAGTTCCGATAATAATTCCAACTAAGAGCACAAGCTGTAAATTCCCATATTTCCCCGAGAGCAGCCATCCATAAAGGAGCAAACTCATTAAAACCATAAGACTAACTTGAAGAAAAAATGGCCCAATCCCACTGAAGCTCACCATTGCACTAGCTCCAAATAAAAACATTGTACTCGTATGAATAGCTGAGTAAAGTGATTCGAAGCCTAAAAGTGAAGGAGTGATAATTCGATTATTCGTAATCGATTGAAACGCAACAGTCGATAAGCTATGGCAAACTGCTGCAATAAGCATGGCAACGACAGCTCCGATTCTTCTTTCAACAACGGGAATAAAAGAAGGTGAATCGATCGGAACCGGATTGTTATACACTAAAAGTCCGTAGGAAAAAAGAAGACCAAGAGCAATTAATGAAATGAGCAGAAACCAATATCGTTTTTCATCTTTCTTCGTACGAAAAGCTCTAGCAGTTCTACTTTCATTATGAAGGCTAATATCGAGCTTAACATTCTCTTTCTTTCTATACTCCAACGCGTTCATCTTAGCCTCCTTGATTTCCTTTGTCTCATTAAAATCGTAATAAATACGACTGAGCCTACTGTGCCAAGGATTAAAGAGACCGGCACTTCAAAAGGCATAATAATGGTTCGAGAAATGATGTCACAAAGAGTAATCGTCCCCATTCCGCTCACACATACCCAAGGCAGATTACTTTTAAGATCGTCTCCCCTAATCATGGAAATAATATTGGGAACAATTAAACCTAGAAATGGCAAGTTCCCAATTACTGCTGCAACAATACCAACTGCAACTGCAATAAGGCCATTAGCCAAAAGAAGGAGCGTATTATAATTGACTCCAAGACTTGTGGCAACATCTTCCCCCAGACCAGCTAAAGTTAACCTATTCGCATAAATAAAAATAAGAATTGTAACGATGACAATAATCCATAAATACTCATATCTTCCGGCTTGAACAGAGGCAAAAGAACCAACAAACCATCCTTCAATTACTTGTGTCATTTGGAAAAAGAGTCCTAAAAAGGTGGAAACAGCAGAAATAACTGCCCCTAGCATCAGACCAATAATCGGAACAATTAAAGAGGAACGAAGTCTAACCCTTCTTAAGAATAAAAAGAAAATCATCGTTCCTACAAAAGAAAAAATGATTGCACCAGTCATTCTAAGTACTAAAGAGGGTCCTGGAACAAATAAATAAATAACAAGGAGTCCCAAACCTGCCCACTCCATCGTACCCGTTGTGGTAGGTTCAACTAAACGGTTCTGTGTAATTAGCTGCATAACGAGTCCTGCCATTGCCATGGCGGCTCCAGTAAGCATAAGTGCAACTGTTCTTGGGACACGAGTGATAAAAAACATTTCCATTCCATCTTCTTGCCCAGCTATATCATAAACTCCAGTAAACAGCGAAATAACACCTAAACCAATGACAATGATAATGGCTAATATAAAGGGTTTTGTCCAAATCTTATTGTGGTTATAAAACCGGGATTGAGAAAATCTCTCAATCCCGGTGATGATATTTTTAGGCACTGCGTTAAACTCCTTCACACTACTTAGCTAAAGTATTAGCCATGTTTTCAAATAACTCTATAAAAGTTTGCACTGATTCATTTAAATAAGTATCCATTGGTGCATAAATAATTTGTCCTTCAGTAACAGCCGTTGTGTTTTGAAGAGCAGGTGAATTGTCGATTACATCCTGAGCAGGGACTTTATCTGTTTCACCGGATATTGGAGCATCACGGTCTAAGACGAAGAGCCAATCAGGATTACTTTGTGCAATCGCCTCAACTGAAATCTCATCACCCTGGTGATCTGTAGTCGTATTCTCAACTTCTAAAGCTGGAATCCATCCAAAAATTTCAAATAACGGACCCCAAACACGTCCAGTGTGCGGAGCTGAAAAGTTTATATTTCCACCTGAAACGATAACACTCATCACTCTATCGCTGCCATTATACGCAGACTTAGCTTTTTCAATCGCCTGCTCAAAACTAGCTATCAATTGTTCAGCCTCTTCATTTTTATCAAAAATTTTCCCCAAATTAAGGGTAGTTTCTTTAAATCCATTTACTAAATTTTCTCCAGGCGCACTGGCTTCCTCAGAAACGTCAACATTTAGATCAATAACAGCAGCATTTGGCACTAATTTTTTTATATCTTCATAATATCCGGAAAACCTTTGACCTACGAAAACAAGCTCAGGGTCTACAGCCGCTATTATTTCAAGGTTTGGCTCACGGTGATTCCCAATATCTTGAACGTTTTCATCTAATACATACGGTGAATCCGAGGTCATTACCGCTTTTGGTACAGCAGCTAACTCAATATTCCAATCAGCCAACGTTTCAAACGTTCTATTATCCAAAGCTACTACATTCTTGGGATTTACAGGAACCGTAACCGTTCCGTGTGCATCAGTGATTTCAACTGTTGCAGGTTCGGTTGCCTCCTCTTCTTGCTCACTTGCTTCAGGTTCATTATCCTCAGGTTCACTATTTGCATTATCCGCACTTGAACATGCCGCCAACATCAAAATAAAAATGGCCATAATGACAGTTAATTTAAACTTCCCCATCTCTCTTACCTCTTTCCTTATGTATTATAAATTTTTAAAATTCAGAGCCTATTGAACTGATAAATTGACTATCTTTGTTCTTTTTTATGCCCTCATAAAATACTCTTTATCTCTATAAAACACAGGCATATCTACAACATAAAACAAGATAATAATTATCGCTGTCAAGCCAGCTCCAACTTTTCAAATAATCATTTCAATTATCCCTTTATAATTGATAATGATTATCATTACTATCACACAACTATTATCTTACTTCTAATTGATAATGATTGTCAATATCATTTATGAGAATATTTATAATAACAAGTATATTTTTATTTAAGAACGCCCCCGCCTATTTTGTTTGTAGTCAATCGTACCTAATGAAAAGGGAGGAATACATGCGTCTATTTATTTCACTTTCATAGACATCAACTTCCTCGCTAATAGACAGTTAAGAAATCCTGCGAATCAACAATGTCCACATCTTAGTAATAGCCATACGGTTTAAGACCAGAGAGCAATTTTCTACAAGTTCTACCCGAACATAAAAGGAAGAAGCGAAAATATCCCCAAAAATAAAAAAAGAAGCCTCTCAAAAGTTCAATGAACTAATGAGAAGCCTCCGTTAAAAACCTCAATGTTAGCAAAATGTTAACTTTTCACTCTTATCTTACATAAAATCCTTATATATCAGGGTTTGGTGACATAATGTCTAGCTGCAACGGCTAGCCCCTCGAGGTCATAAGCCACTCTAGGAATGAAGGCAAAGAGCGCCTTCTTTCCTAGATCGTCATATGCTTGTCGGGGCTGAACAAGCCGTTTCCGCTTTTCGTTATTACATCATGCCGCCCATTCCACCCATGCCGCCCATGTCAGGCATTGCAGCGCCGCCAGCGTTTTCTTCTGGCTTGTCAGCGACAACTGCTTCTGTTGTTAAGAACATAGCAGCGACTGAACCTGCGTTTTGAAGTGCAGAACGAGTAACTTTCGTTGGGTCCACGATACCAGCGTCGATCATGTTTACCCATTCGTTTGTTGCAGCGTTGAAGCCAACTCCGATTTCTTCGTGCTTTAAGCGCTCAACAACGACAGATCCTTCAAGACCAGCGTTTGCAGCGATTGTGCGAACTGGTTCTTCGATGGCACGAAGGACGATGTTAACACCTGTTTGCTCATCGCCTTCTGCTTGAATAGCAGCGACTTTATTGTATACATTAAGTAGGGCAACGCCACCACCAGATACAATACCTTCTTCAACTGCAGCGCGAGTTGAGTTTAATGCATCTTCAATGCGAAGCTTGCGCTCTTTAAGCTCAGTTTCTGTTGCAGCACCCACTTTAACAACTGCTACTCCACCAGCTAATTTAGCAAGACGCTCTTGTAATTTTTCACGGTCAAATTCAGAAGTTGTTTCTTCCATTTGAGCACGGATTTGTGCAACGCGTGAAGAGATTTGCGCTGAATCTCCAGCACCTTCCACGATTGTTGTATTTTCTTTTGTAACGACAACTTTAGCTGCACGTCCAAGATGCTCAATTGTTGTAGATTTAAGCTCTAATCCTAGATCCTCTGTGATGACAGAACCACCAGTTAGGATAGCGATATCTTCAAGCATTGCTTTACGACGGTCACCAAATCCTGGAGCTTTTACCGCTACAGCATTGAATGTACCACGTAGCTTATTCAATACTAATGTTGGAAGAGCTTCACCTTCAACATCTTCAGCAATTAATAATAATGGCTTGCCTTGTTGAACTACTTGCTCAAGCACTGGTAAAATTTCTTGGATGTTGCTGATTTTCTTATCAGTAATTAAGATATATGGATTTTCTAGAACTGCTTCCATTTTGTCTGAGTCTGTTACCATGTATGGAGATGCATATCCACGATCGAATTGCATACCTTCTACTACATCAAGTTCTGTCGTAAATCCTTTAGACTCTTCAATTGTGATAACGCCATCGTTACCAACGCGCTCCATTGCTTCTGCGATTAGTTTCCCTACTTCTTCGTCAGCAGCAGAAATCGCAGCAACTTGAGCGATTGCTTCTTTGTTTTCAACTGGCTTAGAAATAGCATTTAATTCTTCAACTGCAGTAGCAACAGCCTTTTCAATACCTTTACGGATAACCATTGGGTTAGCACCCGCAGTTACGTTCTTTAAGCCTTCACGAATCATCGCTTGTGCAAGTACTGTAGCTGTAGTTGTTCCGTCCCCAGCAACATCATTCGTCTTGCTTGCAACTTCAGCAACTAGCTTTGCTCCCATGTTTTCAAAAGCATCTTCTAATTCGATTTCTTTTGCAATGGTTACACCGTCATTTGTAATTAACGGAGATCCGTATTTTTTCTCAAGAACCACGTTACGACCTTTTGGTCCAAGGGTTACTTTCACTGCATCTGCAAGAGCATCTACACCACGTAGCATCGCGCGGCGAGCATCTTCACTGAATTTAATCTCTTTTGCCATTTGAAAAAACCTCCTTAAATAATGTTTATATTAAAACAGCCATAATTTTAAAATCTTATTCGCCGACAACAGCTAAGATGTCATTTTCACGTAAAATTAAATACTCTTGACCTTGATACTTCACTTCTGTACCAGAGTATTTTGAGAAGATAATGCGATCACCTACTGAAACTTCAAGAGCTACACGCTCACCGTTGTCTAGTACACGACCAGTACCAACAGCTACAATTTTTCCTTCTTGAGGCTTTTCTTTAGCTGAATCTGGTAAAACGATACCGCTTGCAGTTTTTTCTTCCGTTTCAACAAGCTCAATAACAATGCGATCACCTAATGGCTTTAACAAGTGAAACAACCTCCTCAATAAATATTATGTAATATTTATTAGCACTCGCACACTTTGAGTGCTAACACAATTAATATATTAATGAATTCTCTTTTTTTTTGCAAGTATCATGCACGATTTTTTAAAAAAATTAACACAAATTTTTACATGAATTTTTAGATCGTACTGCGCCTCATTTCCTGCCGGCTCTTTCTTGCATATAACCTTTCAAAGTATGTACTACTTTTGAAAAAATATCCATCGACAAATATTTTAAGGCAACTATTTGTACGTTTAGCAATTTTATTAGTAGAATGGTTTTAGTGCATCATTAGTTATGTTTAAAAGGGGAATCATAATTTGAAAAAGGAATATTGGTACATTTTAATCATTTACATTACGATGCAACTTTCAACTTTTTTAGGAGTGCCAGCTTTAACATTTGGCGGCGTGTTAATTGGATATAGTATAGAGGAGATGGCTGTCTACGCTGTCGTTATTTGGATTGTCTTCAGCTTTTCCGTAGCCTTGCTCGCGACTTTATTCCTTTTGCGTAAAGAAATGAAGCAACCAAGCTTGGATCGAGAGACTGCTTCTGTTTCAGCCTCAATTGTTTGGGCGATCGCTGGCGTATTTCTCGCGTTATTTGCTCAAGGGTTAGCTGCCAATATTGAAAGTTGGTTAGGAATAGATATGGGCTCTGAAAATACACAGCAAATCCTCTCTTTGATTGAATCCTTTCCAGTTGTTGTCATTGTCAGTTCTGTTATTGGACCCATTCTGGAAGAAATCGTTTTTCGTAAAATTATTTTCGGCTCACTTTATAAGCGGCTGAACTTTTTTCTCTCAGCCATAATAAGCTCTGTTATTTTTGCCTTAGCCCATGCAGAAATCGAACATTTATTGCTGTACTCGGCAATGGGCTTTACCTTTGCTTTTCTCTATATTAAAACAAAACGAATTATTGTTCCAATCATCGCTCATGTTGCCATGAACACCTTTGTTGTTCTCGTGCAATCTGTTTTTAAAGAAGATATTGAACGAATGCTACGAGAAGCAGAATCTATTCAGAGATTCATTGGAGGTCTTTTTCTATGATACGAACACCTTTGTTCTCAGGTATCCTTTATATTGTTCTTGGACTTTTATTTACCTATTTTGCCGTCCAGGATGTACAGCGTAATGGCGAATGGGGAATTTTCACCTATTTATTCGTCATTTTAGCTACCTTTGATTTCGGAAGTGGGATTCGAATGGTTCTCTTTCACTTCAAAGTAAAAGCCATTCAAAAAGATAAAAAATAAACAGCATAAAAAAGGCATGAACTTAGTTATACCGAGTTCATGCCTTTTGTCATAAAATTATTCCTCTTCCTCATCTACTCCATAATGCTTAAGGAAATACACCAATGATTGAAGCTCCACAGCCAGATCAATATGGTGAACTCTTGTTGTCGCTGGTACAGTTAGTCTTGCTGGTGTAAAATTAAGGATTCCCTTAACATTAGCTGCTACGAGTCGGTCTGTAATCGTTTGGGCAAATGGAGCTGGTACCGTTAAAATTGCTACTGTAATGCCCATTTCTGTAATTATTTTTTCAAGCTCGTCCATATGATGAATAGGAACATCCCCGATCGTTGTACCGATCTTCGCCTCTTCAACATCAAAGCCAACAGCAATTTTTGTATTATTATTTTTCAAGAAATTATAATGAAGCAGCGCAGTACCTAGATTTCCGACACCAATCAACGCAACTTTTGTTAACTCATCTTGATCAAGGGTCTTACGAAAAAAGGTTAGCAAATAATTAACATTATAACCATAGCCTTTTTTTCCTAAAGCACCGAAATAGGAGAAATCTCTCCGGATTGTTGCTGAATCTACCTTCACCGCTTCACTTAGCTCAGCAGAGGAAACCCTCTGTTTTCCTGAAGAATGTAAATTCTTTAAAAAGCGATAATATAACGGTAGTCTCTTTGCCGTTGCTTGAGGTATTTTCACTGTATCGTTACTCATTTTATTTCCCCCACCCCTATATAGTCCTTTTTTAACGAGTTAAACCTTATTTTACTTCTTCTTCCCTTTTAAAATCGCCGTTTTTACCACCAGTCTTTTCCACTAAATACGTTTGACCAATAACCATGCCTTTATCAACTGCCTTACACATATCATACACTGTGAGCGCACAAACCGAAGCTGCTGTTAACGCTTCCATTTCTACTCCCGTATTTCCTTTTGTCTTAACAGATGCAGCAATTTTTAACTCATAATTCTCATCCTTTATTGCCCACTTGAATGAAATATTCACTCCTGTCAATGGAAGTGGATGACACATTGGTATAATATCCGCTGTTTTCTTACAAGCCATAATACCTGCTACTTGAGCAACTGCAAGTACATCCCCTTTTTTATTTTGCTGCTGGGTAATTTGCTCGTAAATTTGTTTATTTACTGTAATACTAGAGTTAGCAATTGCCGTTCTTACGGTTTCCTTCTTATCGCTAACATCAACCATTTTTGCTCTGCCTTCTTCATTAAAATGGGTAAACTCTGCCATTATCAAACACCTCACTTCAAATGATACACTATTTTGTGATCTTTGTGAAAATATTGTTATTATCTTCACAATAAATTTCTCTTTTATGAGGAAAAAACGTATCTCTTCATAATGAAGAATGCCAGGAAAAATCTTCTTTAATTGCTGTTCTTAAGGTTCTACGTTACACTATTCCTAGACATATTGAGGTGAAACCAATGATACTATTACAAGTAAATCAACTATCAAAATCATATGGGGCTGACCCCATCTTAACGAATATAAAACTAGAGGTACAAACAAAGGATCGGATTGCACTCGTTGGACGAAATGGCGCTGGAAAATCGACACTCCTAAAAATTATCGCTGGACAGCTGTCTTATGAAAGTGGCGAGATTATTAAACCGAAGGGTGTCGAGATTGGATATTTAGCGCAAACAACCGGACTGGAATCGAATTATTCCATTTGGGATGAAATGTTGACGGTATTCCAGCATTTAAAATTACAGGAACGATCGCTGAGACAATTAGAAGAAAAAATGGCTGATCCGGCTGTCTTTAATCATTCAACAGAGTATGAAAAAATCTTAAAAGAGTATGATCAACTGCAAGTATCCTACAAAGAAAACGGCGGCTATCAATACGAAGCAGATATTCGCTCTGTTTTGCATGGATTAAATTTCCATTCTATTGATTACTCAACAAAGATTTCGAGTTTGAGCGGCGGGCAAAAAACAAGACTTGCCTTAGGAAAGCTATTGTTAACGAAGCCTGATATTTTAATTCTTGACGAACCGACAAACCATCTTGATATCGATACTCTTTCATGGTTGGAAAACTACTTACAGGGCTATTCTGGTGCTATTCTTATCGTTTCCCATGATCGCTACTTCTTAGATAAAGTCGTGAACCAAGTGTATGAAATTTCGCGTTTAAACATCACAAGATATACAGGGAATTATAGTGCCTATCTAGAACAAAAGGCATTGAACTACGAGCGCGAGATGAAACAATATGAGAAACAGCAGGAAGAAATCGCTAAACTTCAAGACTTTATCCAACGTAACTTAGCACGCGCTTCCACAACTAAAAGGGCGCAGAGTCGCAGAAAACAATTAGAACGAATGCAAGTGTTGGACAGGCCTCTTGGTGATGAAAAATCAGCCTCATTTGGCTTTGACATCGAAAGACAAAGTGGAAATGACGTATTAAAAGTAGACTCTTTAGCAATCGGTTACGACAGTGAAAAAATTAGTGAAGGGCTCTCCTTTCGCCTCACAAGGGGAGACAGTATTGCCCTTGTTGGCCCAAATGGAATTGGCAAATCCACTCTATTAAAAACAATTATCGGTCGATTACCCCAACTGGCTGGTGATATTCACTTTGGTTCAAACGTAACTATCGGCTATTATGATCAGGAGCAGGCTGAATTAACATCCAATAAAAGGGTTTTAAATGAATTGTGGGACGACTATCCTTTAATGAACGAAAAGGATATTCGCACAGTATTAGGGAATTTTCTTTTCTCTGGAGATGATGTATTAAAAACTGTCTCAACTTTAAGTGGTGGTGAAAAAGCGCGACTAGCTTTAGCCAAACTAATGATGAAAAAGGCTAATTTTCTTATTTTAGATGAACCGACAAACCATCTTGATTTAGACAGCAAAGAAGTATTGGAAAACTCTTTAATTGATTACCCTGGAACCATTTTATTTGTATCACACGATCGCTATTTTATTAATCGGATTGCGACAAAAGTATTGGAGCTTAGCCCCCATTCCGCAACCGAATTTCTCGGTGACTATGATTATTTTGTCGAGAAAAAACTCGAGTTTGAAGAGTTAAAAGCATTGGAACAAAAAATGATATCAACAGCCGATCGACAAATAAAGCAAGAAAAGACAAGTTATCAACAGGATAAGGAAGCCAAAAAAATAGAACGGCAACGAAAAAGAAGAATTGAAGAGATTGAACAGCTGATTGAGGAGCTCGAAGGAAAGATTGAAAAAAATGAACAATTGTTGTGTGAGCCCGACATTTTTCAAGATCACGAGAGAGTCTTAAACCTTACGACTGAAACAGAGCAGGCAAAAGAACAGTTAGAGCACCTCCTTGAAGAATGGACTGAATTGGCAGAATAATTTTCAGAAATGAAGCACCGGGATAGCAACACTATCCCGGTTTTTATTTTCCACATAATTGTCCACATTTCAAACCTTTATATTAATGCCTTCCACAAACTTTTCCACATTATCCACAAAAAATCATCTATTTATCCACATTTTCCACAAGGAATAAGGTCTTATCCACAAAAATAACCCGATTACTCGGGCTATTCTCACTATCGTATTTATTGGTTGTGACTCGTAATATCTAACCCTGGATTAGCATTTAAATCAAGCTTTGCACGTTGCCCTTTAGCATAAAAAATACTTCCTGCTGCAGCAATCATAGCTGCATTATCTGTGCACAAGTACAAAGGCGGAATCACAAGTTCCACTTTTTCTGTGGAAAACGTTGCTTCTAACCTTGTTCTAAGCCCTTTATTCGCTGCAACGCCTCCAGCCAACAATACTTGTTTAACATTATATTCCCTTGTTGCTTTTAATGTTTTCGTAACTAACACATCAATGACACTTTCTTGAAAGCTAGCGGCTAGATTTTCAGGAATTAGCTTCTCTCCACGTTGTTCAGCATTGTGGACAGTGTTGATAACTGCCGATTTTAATCCGCTGAAACTAAAATCATACGAATCCTCTTCCAGCCATGCTCTCGGCAATGGAATCGTCGCCTCTCCAGCCTGTGCCATTTTATCAATATGTGGCCCACCTGGATATGGGAGGTTTAGCGTTCTTGCAACCTTATCATAAGCTTCTCCAGCAGCGTCATCCCTTGTTTCCCCAATTACTTCAAAATGGCCATGCTCCTTCATATATACTAGTTCAGTATGTCCACCAGAGACCACTAGTGCTAATAGCGGAAATTTCATTTCTGCCACAATTCGGTTAGCATATATATGACCAGCAATATGATGTACGGGAACTAACGGTATTCCATGTGCAAACGCTAAAGCCTTCGCAGCATTAACACCAATTAGCAATGCCCCAACAAGTCCAGGCCCTTCTGTTACAGCAATTGCATCCATGTCCTTAAACTCTAAATTAGCCTTTGTTAGCGCCTCTTCCAATACAATCGTCAATTGTTCAACATGGTGCCTCGATGCAATTTCAGGAACAACTCCCCCAAAGCGCTTATGGCTGTCAATTTGTGACGCAACGACATTCGCGATGATTTCTCGACCATTTTTTATAATCGCTACAGCGGTCTCATCACAGCTTGTCTCAATTCCCATAATATATTGTTCTTTTTTCATTACAAATTCACCCACATTACTAATGCATCTTCATGATTATCGGTATAATAGCTTTTTCGGATTCCTCCATTTTGAAAGCCAAGTTTGCGATAGAGAGATTGGGCAATATGATTGGACACTCTTACTTCTAATGTCATTGTCTTCGCACCCTTTTCCTTCGCAATCTCCATTACTTTTTTTAATAGAGCTTCCCCTAATTTTTTACCGCGATACTTCGGCAGTACCGCAATATTGGTAATATGTGCCTCATCAACAATAATCCATACCCCACAGTATCCAAAAACTCCATCCTCATCCTCTAAAACCGTATATAATGCAAATCGATTTTTCGTTAATTCATTTACAAACGATTCTCGGCTCCAAGGACTGGTAAAGGACTCATTTTCTATGAACACAATTTGATCGATATCCTTCTCTTCCATCTCACGAAATGTCAGTTGTTTAGTCATTTCTCTCTCTTCCTTAGTTAGAGTTCTTTGCTTTGTTCGCTTCGATCCATTTAGCTTCCGCTTCTGCCAGTCGAATATAGTTCGGGACAAAGGAATGAATATCAACGCCATTTCTATCCATACCGAGAAAGGCTAGCTCTGCAGGCCGTGGATTTTGCTCGGTAATTTCAGCAAATTGAGCCTTCTCCCCCATTATTTCTGCAATTACACCTTGATGCAAAGGCAGGTCATTCCCTACAAAAAGAATTGGTTCTGAAGAAGAACACAACTGCTCCGCCCAGTCTCGCGATTGAAGAATTTGGTCGCCTTCTACCGTTTCTAACTTTCCTTTTTTATATTGATACAGACCTGTATAAATTTGTCCACGTCTCCCATCAAAAAGAGGTGAGACCGCTCCCGAAAAGTATCTTCCAACAGCGGCTGCTAGTATTTCTAAGCTAGACACTCCAACGAGTGGAATATTTAATGTCCAAGCTAACGTCTTTGCAATTGTCACACCTATTCTTACACCTGTATAGGAGCCGGGGCCTTGGGCAACCACAATTTTGTTAATATCTTTTGCAGTAAGATCGCAATCTCTTAATAATGTTTCAATTGAAGGCATCACACGAATGGAATGATTCTTCTTTACATTCGTTATATATTCTCCAATTACCTTCTCTTCATCGATGACGGCAATTCCTAAAGCGTAATTCGATGTATCAATGGCTAAAACCTTCATATTCCTAACTCCTTACATAATTCCTCATAACGGGCACCCTGTGGCATCAACGTGATTAACCTTGTATCATTGACCCCATGCCTTAAACGAATCATTAACTTTTCTTTTGGGAGCTGCTCTTCAATTAGATGGGCCCATTCGACGACGGTCACGCCATCACCTTCAAAATATTCATCAAAGCCTAAATCTTCATCAGAATCCTCTAATCGATAAACATCCATATGATACAGTGGAAGATCTCCATTATACTCTTTAATAATTGTAAATGTTGGACTATTGACCGTTTTCTTAATGTGCAACCCTTCAGCTAATCCCTTTGTAAAAGTGGTTTTACCCGCACCTAAATCCCCTTCTAAGGTAATGACATCCTGGGGCTTTAATAGAGCAGCTAAACGTTTTGCCAACTCCATTGTTTCCGCAGGATTTTTCGAAGTAATGGTATATTCATTCATATTCATTTATCACCTAAATCTATTTAAAATATAAATATCTTTGTTTTTATATTATCGCACTAAATTTTATATGTTGTTTGAACATCGCATTAAAATATCTTACTTTCTCAAATACATGAACTGAATTCAATTGTAAATAACAGTGCTGATCACAAATACAACAGATATGAAAAAACCTTAGGACTTCTGCTCCTAAGGATGTTTTTAAGTACTTGCATAATAAGTACCTTTCCTCTATCTGTAGTTTACCTTAAACCACAAGAATGAGCAAAAACATGCGTATGCGCATAAAAAAAAACGAAACTAAGTTTCGTTTTACACTCATAAATGGCGGTCCGGACGGGACTCGAACCCGCGACCTCCTGCGTGACAGGCAGGCATTCTAACCAACTGAACTACCGGACCTAAGCTTTTTCGACGTTAGGAGAAAATAGCTTTCCTTTGTCTTTTTGGACGTAGGAGAAAATAGCTTTCCTTACTTCTTCAAGTCTTACTTAATTGAAAAGTCGATTGCGGAGGCAGGATTTGAACCTGCGACCTTCGGGTTATGAGCCCGACGAGCTACCAGACTGCTCCACCCCGCGATAATAATATTAAGCTAGAATAGCTTATGCTTCTAGCATGGTAAAGGACTGTTCCGATTTCAGTTAGTACTTCTAAGAAGACGCCTAATCGGTATGATTCGCAATTCTTTAATTAAGATGTTTTGCCCGGCAGCGTCCTACTCTCACAAGGGGACAGCCCCTAACTACCATCGGCGCTGAGAAGCTTAACTTCCGTGTTCGGTATGGGAACGGGTGTGACCTTCTCGCTATCGCCACCGGACTATTGGATTAAAGGTGATGAAACTTAGTTGCTTACGCAAAAAGCTTTGTACCTTCAAAACTAGATAATGGATGAAGAAGAGAAATTACAGAGAATCTTATCAAGCGGATTTTTTCCACTTTTATTTGGTTAAGTCCTCGAACGATTAGTATCAGTCAGCTCCACATGTC
>NZ_JARGEJ010000380.1:0-361 GCF_029211245.1 Robertmurraya sp. DFI.2.37
CTGATAAGGTTCTTTTCGATTTTAATCCTTATGGAGGGATGATTCAGATTCGTTTTATCTGAGGTGTTGGATATAGTTTTAAAACTAGAATAGGGAAATCCGTTAGTCTTTATTGTAACCATTTAAGGTGTGATAATAAGATTAACGGATTTGTTTTTTGTGAATGCACAAGCAAAGGATTTGCAGGTGGAGATAATGGATGAAAATGGTAATGTGATTACGGGATTTTCCAGAGAGGATTGTAAGGAAATGAATGATTTGAGCAGTACTAAACAATTGGTAACTTGGAAATCAGGTAAAAAACTTGCTGCTCTTTCAGGCAAGATAGTTAAAGTGAAGTTTTATGTTACTTGTGGAGATT
>NZ_JARGEJ010000381.1:0-361 GCF_029211245.1 Robertmurraya sp. DFI.2.37
CTTAAACAATGTAGTTTCTATTTGACCAATAAGGAACTAACGGAAACAATGAATATTTTCCTTAAAAATGGATATGGTAAAACTACCCGTATTAAGGGTGAAGATGAATATAACAGCATATATTCACCAATAGAAAGTGCCATTAAGAAATCTAAAATAGCTAAAGATGAAATTGATTATATTCTCTTTATTGGAGGTAGTGCACAAAGTCCATATATACAAGAATCGCTAAATAAGTTTTTTGAAGATTCAGAAATGTTAGTTCCAGCAAATCTTCAAACGCATGTGTCTCATGGAGCAGCAATACATAGCTTGCTGTTTAACGGAATGAATAAATGTTTGATTCAGCCAATATCCAGTG
>NZ_JARGEJ010000382.1:0-361 GCF_029211245.1 Robertmurraya sp. DFI.2.37
TAGAGAACCAGCCCATCGAACCCTCGACATCGGATTCGGGAGTAGCCTTTACCTCGTTCACCTTTTCGTCCGCTTCCACCGCCTTGTTCACAAGGCTTTGGGCTTTCGCTTGCAGGAAAAGCATTTGGATATAGTCATCACTCTTTTGGATCAGCACATCGTACCACTCGGCAACGGTATTGTAATACCCGAAGCTCTCGCCGTATTTCCGGTTCAACTCCTCGACTTTAGCCTTTTCCTGTTCCTTACTGCCGGTAAAGTCTTTCAGGCTCTTTGTCGTATTTTCTATCTCGAAACGGGTTTTAATCATTTGGGCACGCCCGTCACTCTCTATTTTTACCCGTTCTTTCGCCTTTTCCGC
>NZ_JARGEJ010000383.1:0-360 GCF_029211245.1 Robertmurraya sp. DFI.2.37
TGTAGATGGCATAGGGAGCCGCCTTGAGTAACAAACCGAAATCCCGGTCTTTGCTGAGAATGAGCAGCTGTGAATCTCCCTCGTATGGTATGCCTATTTCGTCCGTGTCCTGCCGGAGGATTGTGCGGTTTTTCAGGTTGATATGCTTTGCCGGAATCGGTTCCACGTTGAAACCGTCATTAAAGGTCATTTCAATGCCTGAACGCCCGTATATTTTCTTTTTCAGGATTTCAGTCAGCAGATCCTCCCATGCGGTGGTGTCCATCAGGTCTGCGATCTCCTCCACTTCCTCCCCAGCCGCATTTTGGAAAGTAAGCTCCGAGTTCGTGACCGCATCGATGCGCTTTTGAACGGCATCGC
>NZ_JARGEJ010000384.1:0-360 GCF_029211245.1 Robertmurraya sp. DFI.2.37
TACTTAATCAAATAAGGTGAATGGCTTGTAATCAGCACTTTGGTATCGCCCGCTAATTGCACAATTGCCGTTAACAGGTTCTGCAATAGTCTTGGATGTACGGAATTCTCCAACTCTTCCAACAAAAGCAATGGAATCTTATTTATTTCCGCAGCTATCACCAAAGTTAGGATAAAGAATATTTTCTTTGACCCTGAAGAAATGCGACTGATGGAAGTATATTGGTTATTGTATCTTTCCTTTACACGAACATCGTAAAAGGTTTCCGGTAAACGGAAAGGCAAATCTTTCGTTTCCTCCTCTTCTACATCTTTACGTAAATCTATTTGTACAGGTTCAAAATCCTCAATTGTTACCAAT
>NZ_JARGEJ010000385.1:0-359 GCF_029211245.1 Robertmurraya sp. DFI.2.37
AGATGCGAAGCTTATCATTCGCCGTTTGTACCTTGAAAACTAGATAATGAAAATGAAGAAGAACCAAGAAATTACCGAGTAATCGCCATTTTAGTTTTTCTCTCTATCGATTTATTCATAGAGTAAACCGCAAGGGTTTCAAGAGGTTGACGCAGAGATGCGCCGCTTATCGGAAGCCGAAAGTTGAGGGAAATGAGAAGCAAACAAGTCGAGGAATCAAGCGAGGAAGTATCGGAGCGTACGTAGTCTGTACGTGAGGATGCTGACGAGTGAAGATGACGAAGAGATGTGTAGCTGATCATTTGCCGAATGGTTAAGTTATAAAGGGCGCACGGTGGATGCCTTGGCACTAGGAGCCG
>NZ_JARGEJ010000386.1:0-359 GCF_029211245.1 Robertmurraya sp. DFI.2.37
AGGACAATATGCTGTCGTGGTGAAGAAATTCTATAAGAACCTGCTTGGGCTGTATGTCGAGATTGCCTACCCGGACACGGATATGGCTGTCAGGAGGAAGAAGATCAAAGAGGTGGAGGAAGATGCCGGACTGTATAAAGAGTTCCTTTTATGGGCAAACTCCCCGGAAAGCGTAGAAAAGAAGAAACAGATATATATCAGTGATTTCGTGGCTGTATTCGGCAGTTTTCCGGAAGGATGGGCACAGGAAGAGTTGGAGAGTGCCAATGGAACGGAAGTTGCTCCTGCTCCTGAAGAGTTCATATCTCCGGAGACGGACGGGGCGGTGAACATGGACGATCCAGCTGTGTAGAACCGTC
>NZ_JARGEJ010000387.1:0-359 GCF_029211245.1 Robertmurraya sp. DFI.2.37
GTTAGAAGCCGACCTGAAAGGAAAATCAGTCCTGGATATGGGATGCGGCACTTCTATTCTTGCCATCCTTGCCTCCATGCGAGGAGCCAATCCTGTGACAGCCATCGACATTGACGACTGGTGCGTCAACAATTCAAAAGACAACATTGCACTGAACCATATCCATAACATTACAGTGGAACTGGGTGACGCCAATCTGCTGAAAGGGCGCAAAGCGTTTGATGTGATTATTGCCAACATTAACCGGAATATTCTTCTGGCAGACCTTCCCCATTATGCCGCCTGTATGCATCCGGGGTCGGAAATATTTATGAGTGGATTCTATATACAGGATATTCCTTTTATCCGCGAAAAAGCGG
>NZ_JARGEJ010000388.1:0-359 GCF_029211245.1 Robertmurraya sp. DFI.2.37
CGCTCATCACTTACATGGAATTGTTCCAAAGCTTGCGGATAGGTATAGTATCCCCCCGGTTCAGTTTTGCTTTCAGCACTCATGGTAGTCACTCCTAGCCCTGCCATGTTGTCGCGGATTTGTGCCGGTTCACGAGTGGAGTAGGAGATATCTACATCGTGATCGAAAATACGCATGGCAAAAGTGAGCTGTGCCAACTCACGATCATTCATGATGACATTCGGCTGGAAACCACCGTTTTCTGCCGGACGCATACGGGGGAAGTTGACACTGTATTTGGTTTTCCAATACTTTTTCTGAAGATAGCGTAAGTGATAAGCCATCATGGTCACATCGGTGCGCCATTCTTCCAGTCCGAT
>NZ_JARGEJ010000389.1:0-358 GCF_029211245.1 Robertmurraya sp. DFI.2.37
TCTGGAACAGATTGAAAAGTTTTTCCATCAGCTCATACAGTGGCATGAGGCGAAGTTGCTCCGCTTCTTTTATGAAATCGAATGGCAGATAATCATCTATCTCGTTCAGCAATAGAGTGTTGAGGTCTATTCCTTTATGTAATACTTCATTCTGATAGGCAGCAGCCAGTTGTGCCTTGGCAATCCGGTTTTCGGGTTGTGACAAGTAGCGCAGGCCATCCATTATCATACATACCGCCAGTGAGGCATCCAGTCGGAATGCCTCATCGGATACGATTTTGTAAGAGGTGTTCTTGTCGAAGTAATCGGCTATTAAAGGAATGCTTCTGTTCTTGCGCACCAGGATGGCAATATCTTT
>NZ_JARGEJ010000039.1:0-45819 GCF_029211245.1 Robertmurraya sp. DFI.2.37
CGTGTGAAAAATGCGGAGGAGAAATGTATCCCGAGTATTACAAAGGAGTACACGGTATAGAGTATAAAATTTCGGATATTCGCTAGACAAAAAGGGACCGGGCGGTTTTTGCCCGGTTTTTCTTATGAAAAATTTGCAAGCTAGCTATACGGAAAATGACGAAATTCAACTGTTTTTCACATTTAATGAGGAATTTTTAATCGAGAGTGACAAAGCAACTGTCATTGCTTTAATTGTTAATGAATTAGTACAAAATTGTTATGACCATGCTTTTAAAGGATTGGAGAAAGGTGAAATCATCGTTGATGTTCAAAAACAAAATGAGATTGTAACGATCAATGTTCAAGATAATGGAGTAGGCTTTATATATACAGAAGAAATAGAAAAAAGCCTTGGTTTTTCAATTGTTCAAAGCTATGTAAGAGATAAGCTGCGAGGCAAATTAGGGATAACAAAAAGAGAAAAAGGTACTGATGTCTTCTTTAGATTTACTGTATAAAGAACATTCCAAAAGTTAATATGTAGATATATGACGCAATGTTGCGGCAGAAGTCCGAAAGCAAAGAGGCTTAAGGTTATAAGTTCTATTTCCGATTTGGAAATAGCTATAACTTTAAGCCTTTTTTCTTTCTAAACGATAATGTTGCTCAAACAGCTTTTGCCTCATTTTTTGTGAAATTTTTCTTTAGTGAAAGGTACTCTTGTTCTCGCATGCCAACACAACTGTTTCTTATCTTCCAAGTCGTGCTGGATGCGCAAAAATGTAATTGGAAAATGGTGTTCTTAGCTGGAAATAAGGGAGGTGAGCAAATTGAGTGAGAACATGTTAAGTGTGGGGATTGATATTGGCACATCTACTACACAATTAGTCTTATCCATGCTCACAATTGAAAACATGGCATCCAATTTTACTGTACCAAGGATCGTTATTGTTGATAAGCGAGTCATTTACAAAAGTGCGATTATTTTCACTCCGATTTTAGAAGATAACAGAATAGACATGGAAAAAATAGAAAGCTTTGTAGAACAGCAATATGCGGCTGCAGGAATACAAAAGGAGGAAATTCAAACAGGGGCAGTGATTATTACTGGGGAAACTGCCAGAAGAGAGAATGCCAATGAGGTGTTACGAGCATTAAGTGGTTTTGCCGGAGATTTTGTCGTGGCTACGGCAGGACCAGATTTAGAAAGCATTATTGCAGCAAAGGGGGCGGGAGTTCATAACTATTCACAGGAACACTCAACCTCGGTGATCAACATTGATATTGGAGGTGGGACCAGTAATCTAGCTTTCGTTCATAACGGAGAAGTAGTAGATACAGGGTGTTTAGACCTTGGCGGGAGACTAGTGAAAGTTGAGCGACAGACAAAAGAAATTACATACATCTCTCCAAAAATTCAAGAGCTCATTGACATAAAAAAACTGTCTATCCGATTAGGAGATACTGCAACCGAGGATAAATTAGCTCCCTTAATTGAGGAAATGGTCCAATTAGTCAAGGAGAGTGTAGGGATGGAGGTTCATTCTCCTTTTTACGAAAGATGTATTACCCATAAAGGGTTAAAAAGAAATCAAAACGCAAAATGCATATCCTTTACTGGAGGTGTTGCGGACTCTATTTATAACGATTATGAAGGAGACCCGTTTCTGTATGGAGATATAGGGATTATGTTTGGTGCGGCTATTCGTCAATCAAGCATTTTGAAAAATTTCACATTAGTTAGACCGGATGAAACGATTAGAGCAACAGTTGTGGGAGCAGGCTCGCATACAACCGAGATCAGTGGAAGCACGATTACGTATACGGGAGATTTTTTCCCAATCAAAAATATTCCTGTTCTGAAATTGACAAGCGATGACGAAAGACTGGCACCTGAAGAGTTTGGTGAAAGAATGAGAGAGAAATTGGAATGGTTTAAGGTTGATGGAAGGCTAGAGCATGTTGCCATTGCTTTACGTGGAAAACAAAGCCCTACTTTTAAGGAAATTGAAAAATTGGGGACAGGCTTAGCTTTAGGCATGGCAGAGTTAATGTCGAAAGAATCTCCGATTATTATCATTACGGAAGAAGATATTGGGAAAGTTCTAGGGCAAACACTCTTTTCCCAAACAGGTAATGAAGAAAAAGTGATATGCCTAGACGGAATAAAAGTAGAGAATGGGGACTACATCGATATTGGGAAACCGATAGCAAACGGAAAAGTGCTGCCGGTCGTGATTAAAACATTAGTATTTCATTAAACGAGGACTTGAGAGGAGGATTTCTGTGATTTTAAAAACGAAGCTTTTCAATAGAACATACCAATTCAAAACAATTAATGAAGTAATGGCGAAAGCAAATGAGGAAAAATCAGGTGATAAACTAGCCCAGATTGCCGCTGAGTCAGCAGAGGAAAGAGTCGCTGCTAAAGTAGTCGTCTCAAACTTAACATTAGCTGATTTACGTAATAATCCAGCGGTTCCTTATGAACAGGATGAAGTAACGAGAATTATACAAGACTCGGTTAATGAAAAAATTTATAGCGAAATTAAAAACTGGACGGTTCAAGATCTTCGCGAATGGATTTTAGATGAAAACACAACAGAGTCCATGATAAAACGTGTTTCTAGAGGACTTACATCGGAGATGGTGGCAGCAGTAACCAAATTGATGTCTAATTTGGATTTAATTTACGGCGCAAAAAAAATAAGAGTTACTGCCACAGCTAACACTACGATAGGGCTTGATGGAACATTGTCAGCCCGTTTGCAGCCAAACCATCCGACAGATGATCCAGATGGGATTATCGCCTCTATTATGGAAGGGCTAACGTACGGAGTAGGGGATGCGGTGATAGGCCTGAATCCAGTAGATGATTCAGTCGAAAGTGTATCAAGAGTTTTGAAGAGATTCGATGAATTTAAGTTTAAATGGGAGATTCCTACGCAAATTTGCGTCCTCTCTCATGTTACGACTCAAATGGAGGCCGTACGAAAAGGAGCTCCAACTGATTTAATTTTCCAATCCATTGCTGGTTCTGAAAAAGGGAATACAGCTTTTGGCATTAACGCCGAATTATTGGAGGAAGCACGCCAATTAGCTTTAAAAGAAGGAACGGCATATGGACCGAATGTTATGTATTTTGAAACCGGACAAGGTTCTGAGCTCTCAGCAAATGCACACCTCGGAGTAGACCAATTAACAATGGAAGCTCGCTGCTACGGACTTGCTAAAAAATTCGATCCATTCCTTGTTAATACCGTTGTAGGGTTTATTGGACCAGAATTTTTATACGATTCAAAGCAGGTTGTTCGTGCTGGTCTAGAGGATCACTTTATGGGGAAATTAACAGGAATTCCTATGGGCTGTGATGCATGTTATACAAATCATATGAAAGCTGATCAAAATGATATTGAAAACTTAGCGGTGCTTTTATCTGCTGCCGGCAATAACTATTTCATGGGAATCCCACATGGAGATGACGTCATGCTGAACTATCAATGTACTGGCTATCATGATACGGCTGCATTAAGAGAGTTGCTAGGGCTAAAGCCGATAAAGGAATTTGAGCAGTGGATGATGAACATGGGCTTCATTGATCAGAATGGAAAACTAACTTATAAAGCAGGAGACGCATCAGCATTCTTAGTATAGGAGGGAGGAAAAAATCGTGGTAAATGAAAATGAAATTAAAGCTTATATTGAAAATATATTAAGGGATATGGTTGGCGGAAGTGAAGAAGATAAGAAACTAGCAAATGCGGCTGTTGCGTTAAAAGACGAACAAAGTGAGAACGAGTGCGACATGGGATGCATTGATGACATTACTGAATTTGATTTGAAGAAGCAGTTGCTAGTTCCAGAACCGATGAATCGTGAGGGCTATTTAAAAATGAAAGAGATGACTCCGGCTAGATTGGGAGTGTGGCGCTCAGGACCTCGCTATAAAACAATTACATCGTTGCGTTTTAGAGCGGATCATGCTGCTGCACAAGACGCTGTCTTTTCATACGTCCCAACAGATTTTGTGGAGAAGAACGGACTTGTGCAAATTGAAACTCTTTGTAAAAACAAAGATGAATATTTAACACGACCAGACTTAGGAAGAGAGTTTTCTAAAGAAATGGTTGAGAAAATGAAAAAAGCCTGTGGCAAACCGAAAGTTCAGCTTGTGATTGGAGATGGACTAAGCTCAGCGGCGATTGAAGCCAATATGGAAGATGTTGTTCCAGCGATTAAGCAAGGTTTAAAAATTTACGGTATTGAGATTGATGCCATTTTATTTGTGAAACATTGCCGGGTGCCAGCAATGGATGTGATTGGTGAGGAAACAAATGCAGATGTTGTTTGTTTACTAGTTGGGGAACGTCCAGGACTTGTAACTGCAGAATCGATGAGTGCTTACATTGCATATAAACCGACGGTAGATATGCCTGAGGCGAGAAGAACTGTAATCTCAAATATTCACAGAGGTGGAACCCCGCCTGTGGAGGCAGGAGCTCATATAGCGGAAGTGATTAAAACGATGCTTGATAAAAAAGCTTCGGGTATAGATTTGAAAAAGTAGAGGACGGAGGAGAGAGGATAGATGAAGAACGAAAGACTGCAAGCAAATATCTTAAGCGTGAAAATCATCTCCAATATCAGTCCTGATATGGCCAAAGAATTGGATTTAAAACCATATCATAAAAGTCTTGGTCTCATCACAGCTGATACGGATGATGTAACTTACACGGCATTAGATGAAGCTACGAAAGCGGCAGATGTTGAGGTTGTTTATGCGAAATCACTTTATGCAGGAAGCGCCAACGCTTCTACCAAACTAGCAGGAGAAATAATTGGAATTTTGGCTGGTCCAAGCCCGGCAGAAGTGCGAAGCGGTCTTAGCGCGGCGGTGGACTTTATTGAAAACGGCGCTCATTTCATCAGTGCAAATGATGACAATTCGATTCCCTATTTTGCCCATTGTGTATCAAGAACAGGCTCCTATTTATCTCAAGTAGCTGGCATTAAAGAGGGGGAGGCGCTTGCTTATTTAATAGCGCCACCACTTGAGGCAATGTATGGGCTAGATGCAGCCTTAAAAGCGGCCAATGTTACGATAGCAGCATTTTATGGACCTCCATCAGAAACTAATTTTGGAGGTGGCTTATTAACAGGAAGTCAATCTGCATGCAAAGCAGCGTGTGATGCATTTGCGGAAGCAGTCCAATTTGTTGCAGAAAATCCAACAAATTATTAGGAGCTAAGAAAAAATGAAAACAACTTCTCTTGGGCTCATTGAGGTTAAAGGGTATGTAGGTGCGATCGAGGCTGTAGACGCAGCCTTAAAAGCGGCCAATGTTACTTTGTTAAATATGGAGAAAATAAGCGGCGGTCTTGTTACGGTGAAGCTTATAGGTGATGTAGCGGCAGTACAAGCAGCGGTTGAAGCTGGAGGAGAAGCGGCAAAAAAGGTTACGTTATTAATTTCTTCCCATGTTATTCCAAGAGTACATGAAGAAACAATGAATGTGCTTAAGCGTTCAACCTTCAAGCGTGCTAATGAAATAGAGCAATCGGAGCGTAAAGAAGCCGAATTGGAAGTAAAAGACGTGGAGGTAGCTATACCTGCTAAGCAAGATGAAGCGGAGCAGAAAAAAAGCCCTCGAAGCAATCCAGTTTCCAATGATTTTATCGCTGAACAAGAACTTGAAAGCCTAACGGTGGGAGAATTGCGAAAGTTAGCTCGCTCATTTCATTTAAAAGATGTCAGTCCGAAAGATATTAAGTATGGTAGAAAAGATTTTTTAATAGAAAAAATATTGGACCATTATCGAGAGGAGGAAAGTGAATGAAACTCAAGGATAGAGATTTGCTATCTATTCAAGAAACGCGAGATTTAATTGTCAAAGCCAATGCAGCTCAGAAAAAGCTGGCGCAGTTAAGTCAAGAAAAACTTGACCTTATTGTCAAAGCGATCGCTGATGAAGCTTTTGAAAATCGAGAAAAATTAGCAAAGCTTGCTGTTGTGGAAACCGGGTTTGGCAATTGGAGAGATAAAGTAATAAAAAATGCTTTTGCATCTCAAGCTGTTTATCACTCTATTAAAAATCTAAAAACAGTGGGAATTATTAAAGAGGATCCAAGCCAGAAGATAATAGAAATCGGTGTTCCGGTTGGGGTGATTGCTGCCCTAATCCCTTCAACTAATCCAACATCAACCGCTATTTATAAGGCGATGATTTCCATTAAGGCGGGGAATGCGATTATTTTTTCACCACACCCAAGTGCCTTAAATTGCATATTGGAAACAACGAGAATTATTAAGGAAGCTGCTGAGAAGGCTGGTTGTCCAGAAGATGCGATCAATTGTATCTCAAATGTGACACTGCAAGGAACGGATACATTGATGAAGCATGAGCAAGTTTCTTTGATTTTAGCAACAGGTGGTTCGGCTATGGTGAAAGCTGCCTATTCTTCAGGAACTCCAGCGATAGGGGTCGGACCGGGGAATGGCCCCGCGTTCATTGAGAAAAGTGCTGATATTCCACTAGCTGTCAAAAGAATTATCGATTCCAAAACCTTTGATAATGGGGTCATTTGTGCATCTGAACAGTCTGTCATAGTTGAAGAATGCATTCGTGAAGAAGTAATGGCTGAATTTATGAAGCAGGATGCCTATTTCTTATCCTATCCTGAGGGAAGAAAACTTGAGAAATTCATCCTTAGAGAAAATGGTTCGATGAATCCGGCAATCGTGGGTAAAACAGCGGAACAAATAGCTGACTTAGCTCAGATTTCAATTCCAAAGGGCACAAAAGTGCTTATCGCAGAAGAGACAAAGGTCGGGAAGAATGTACCGTATTCGCGAGAGAAGTTGGCTCCCATTCTAGCCTTTTATACTGAAAAGGATTGGGAAGCAGCGTGCGAAAGGTGTATTGAAATTTTGCATAATGAAGGAGTCGGCCATACGATGGCTATTCACTCACAGAACGAAGATGTCATCAGGGAGTTCGCTTTGAAAAAACCAGTTTCTCGGTTATTGGTCAATACTTCGGCTACTCTCGGCGGTATTGGTGCTTCCACAAGTCTTGTTCCAGCACTTACTTTAGGATGTGGAGCGATCGGAGGCGGTTCAACCTCTGATAATATTGGTCCATTAAATTTAATTAATATTCGCCGTGTTGCGTGGGGTGTCAAGGAGCTTGAAGACATCCGCGGAGATAAGAAGCCTGAGAAAATCGATGATCATCCTCATAAGGAACTTATCGAAAGAATCTTGAAGCAAGTGCTAGAAGAAATGAAATAGAAAGAAGAGATGATGGCTAAAGGCGTCACTTAGCCATCGTATCTTTCTTCATAAATGATTTTATTTGAAAGAGGAGGAAATTAAAAATGGCAAATGCAAATGCATTAGGAATGGTAGAAACGAAAGGTCTTGTTGGAGCAATTGAGGCAGCGGATGCAATGGTCAAAGCTGCGAATGTAACACTAATTGGTAAGGAGCAAATTGGTGCAGGTTTAGTTACTGTTATGGTTCGTGGCGATGTTGGTGCTGTAAAGGCCGCAACAGATGCTGGGGCTGCAGCTGCAGAGCGTGTAGGAGAACTCATTTCAGTGCATGTGATTCCACGCCCTCATACGGAAGTGTCCGCTATTTTGCCAAATGTAGAAGAGTAAGAAGCAGGGGCTGATCCGCTAGAAAAATTTCAGGTGAAAAAGCTTACTGATTCGCTCAAAAGCTTTTCTATCAGGATTAGCCCCCTTTCAAAAGGAAGTGACAAATTTGGCTGGACTACTCACGGAGAGTGAACTACGAAAGCGACTAAAAGGACAAGATCTAAAAGCCTTTAAAACGATTGACGTTCCGAAAGGGACAATTGTCACCCCTTCAGCTAAAGGTTTTTTGAGTGAGCATCATATTCAACTTAACTACATTGAGGATACTTCTGAAATGAATATAGAAGTGGAAGAGGAAGTACAAAGAAGCTCTCACTATAAATATACAACCCTTTATGGAGGGGTTTTGCAAGAAAAGCCAGAGCATATGACGTCTTTATACGGCAATGTTTTAGTATTTAAGGATCATAAACGAATTATTTTTAGAGGGAAGCTTGATTCGCTAGAGTCAAAAATCTTGGAGACGCAAACTTCGTTCCATGCATTAAAGTGCAAAAGATTAGTGGCAGATTTGCAAGAAATATTGGAATTTGTACGACAAATCTTAAGGTGTGAAGTACTGGAAGAAGAGCTGCAAGAGCTTTCCTTGCAGAATATGAATGAAGCGGAAATGCGAGAAATCTCCCATAACCCACAGAAATATTATGGCATAGACCACTTGATTCCTGATTATAAGATGGGTGAAGTTTTGGTGAGATTAAATACACTGCGAAGTACTACGCGTGAAACAGAGCTAGCGGCTTATGAGGCCTTTAAAGAGGAGACTGGTGAGGCAAAACGAAAGGATATTATTCTAGCTTTAAATCGCTTGTCGTCTTTATTCTGGATTATGATGCTTAAATATCACGCAGGGCAGTATAACTCGTAAGGAGGATGCTGTGATTGATCGAGATGAATACGGAAAGATTAATTGATACTGTCATTGATAGAGTTATGGAAAGGTTTATTGAGGTTGAAGCTTCAGGCCGACATGTCCATTTGAATAGAGAAGCAGTTAATCGGTTATTTGGAGAGAATTATAAGCTAACGAAGATTAAAGATCTTTCACAGCCAGGTCAATTTGTTTGTCAAGAAAGGGTAACGGTCATTGGGCCGAAAGGGAATTTAGAAAATGTAGTTATTCTTGGACCTGAACGACAGCATTCTCAAGTTGAAATCTCTTTAACTGACGCAGTATCGATCGGGCTCGATGTGCCGGTTCGAGAAAGTGGAAAGATCGAAAACACTCCTGCCATTACAATAAGGGCAGAGCGAAATGAAATAAAACTGCCGCAGGGGCTTATCGTTGCGAAAAGGCATATCCATATGAGCCCAGAAGATGCTGTTCGGTTTGAAGTTGAAGATCAGGAAACGGTACAAGTCCATGTTTTTGGGAAACGTCCGCTTATTTTTGATGATGTGCTCGTTCGTGTAAGTGCTCGTTTCCATACAGTCCTTCATATTGATTATGATGAGGCGAATGCATGTGGATTTTATAAAGGTACTTTAGGTCGGATCATTAAGAAAGAACCTAAAGGGTGATGATGATGGAAATGAATGATTTAGTTGAGCGATTGTATGAAGAAATCGTTAAAAAGCTAAAAAAACAAGAAGAGGCAAAGACAACGGTTTGCGTTGTTTCTTCTCCAGAGGAATTGGAGCTAGATGGAGACTTTAAAGAACAATACAATCTCGTGTATTTTGGCGAAGACATGAAAGATAGCGAGTTTGAGAGGATTATCATCCCTCGCTTATCCATCAAAATGTTGGCAAATCTCGCTAATGGAGTGAGCAGCACTCGTGAAGAAGAGTTTATTCTTACTTCACTTTTAAAAGGAAAGAAAGTTGTTATTCTGCGTAAAGGTGTCGAGTATTATGCGTACAAGCAGTCATCACCAGCACCATTATACAAAATATACAACGAATATGAAAAGAAACTCGAAAAATTTGGCATCTCTTTTGAAGAAGAGGGCTTGAATGTACAAATGGAGATTGAAAGGGATGAAGGGCAGTCGTCCGCAAAAGAAATTTACTTTTTTAAGAAAAAGCTCGTTACAGAGGCGGCTTTGCAGAAGCTGTATTTGCAAAATATGAAAGAAATTATGATTGATAAAAATAGCATTATTACGCCATTGGCAAAGGATTTTATTCGAACCCACCATTTAAAAATTATTGAAAGTGGGAAATGAAATGAAGGTTGGAAAAGTAGTTGGTAGTTTATGGGCAACAAGGAAAGACGAGAAATTAAATGGTCTGAAGTTTCTTGTCGTCAAACCTATTTATGGTCATGATAATGAGCTGCTTATTGCTGCTGATAATGCGGGTGCTGGAGTAAATGATTTAGTGTTAGTGACGACAGGTGGAGGAGCGAGAGCATCCCTCGAAAATTCCCAAACTCCAGTTGATGCAGTCATTGTAGGAGTAGTTGATTCTATCGAAATTGAAAATGAGGAATGATAAGAAACGAGCTGCGATCGAAGAAAAATTTTGAGGTCTTTCTCCAAGAAGTTGAACCGGCGATCACTTCAGATGCGAATATGTACCATCTCGTTCATCATCTGGAAAATCTCGAACAAAAAATCGGGGGAATCCAATTATGGGAATAAATGAAATTATCGTTTATTTAATGGTTATTTTTATGGTTATAGGTGCTATTGATAAATGTTTAAATGGCAAGCTGCGATTAGGAGAAAAATTTGAAGAGGGTATCAATGCAATGGGCTCCTTAACATTAGGAATGGTCGGAATTATTGTTATCGCTCCGGTGCTAGCTAAAGTATTGAGTCCGATCATTGTCCCGATCTATGGGTTTTTAGGTGCAGATCCTGCCATGTTTGCAACTAGTTTGCTAGCGATTGATATGGGAGGATACCAATTAGCTCTTGAAATGGCAGGAACGGAAGAGGCTGGTCTTTTTTCAGGTGTTATCTTAGGCTCGATGATGGGAGCAACGATTGTTTTTTCAATCCCAGTGTCACTAGGAATTATCAGAAAAGAGGATCATAAGTTTTTAGCTACAGGGATAATGGCAGGAATGATTGCAATTCCAGTTGGCTGTTTTATCGGAGGAATGGTAGCAGGGTTTTCAATCGGAATGATTTTGAGTAATCTAGTTCCGATCATTTTAGTAGCTATTTTATTGGCTCTCGGTTTATGGAAGATTCCAGAAAAAATGATAAAAGGATTTACGATCTTCGGACATGGAGTTGTTATTGTTGCAATACTCGGATTGGCCATTGGAATTATTCATGCTCTAACACCGCTTACACTTATCCCGGGTACTGCTCCAATTGAAGAGGGGATTGCCATTGTTGGTAGTATTGCCATTGTATTAGCTGGTGCTTATGTCATGGTAGAAGTTATTGTAAAGCTCTTTAATAAGCCTCTTATGAAGTTGGGAAAATTCCTTGGTATGAATGAGGTTTCTGCAGCAGGTATGGTTGCGACATTGGCAAATAATATTCCGATGTTTGCGATGATGAAGGATATGGACAATCGAGGGAAAATCATCAATGTGGCCTTTTCGGTGTGTGCTGCCTTCGTAATCGGCGATCATTTAGGGTTTGCGGCAGGTGTTGCTCAGGATATGATCTTTTCAATGATTGTTGGTAAATTAGTGGGAGGCGTCACAGCCATCATTTTCGCCATTTTTATTACTAACAATATGTATGGAAAACCTGAAAAAAATTAAGCGGAGGTGATCGATTTGCAAGCGCTGGATAAAGCATCGTTAGAAAAATTAGTAAGAAAGCTGATTGCCGAGCAGTTGGGTGGCAATGAAATTAACTCATTAATCGATAAAACCTCTGATCCAAGTGGAATTATATCTGTTCGTGTGCCTGATATTAAGGTGACTGAAGAAGATCGTCTTGACACAGGCAATAATCAGGACATCGTATATACAAAAGATTTATTTTCCTTACATGAAAGTCCAAGACTAGGCTGTGGAATAATGGAGATGAAAGATACGACGTTTGATTGGACGTTAAATTAAGACGAAATTGACTACGTTATTGAAGGTCAATTGGATATTATGATTGATGGCAGAAAAATGAGTGCTTCACAGGGGGAAATAATTTTCATTCCTAAGGGGAGTAAAATACAATTTTCGGTTTCAGGCTTTGCCAGATTCTTATATGTAACATTTCCTGCTGATTGGGCTAATCAGACATAAAAAGTCCAGCTTTACAAACAGGCTTTAATAAAAATGATGGCTGATAATGCTGAAGATTTATCAACACTAGCAAATGAACTAAATGAAACGGTGCAGAAGTTTATCCTCTAGCAAAAATATTAGAGGATGATGCTCTATAAGAAAGTAAGTACTATGGAAAGAAGAAGGATGCTGAGACATTTATGATGATGCCTTGGCATCTTTTTTGGCATTTTATTAGAACAAAACTAACTTTTTATTGTTGTTATCAGGTTTTATCGTTCACGATCTGTTATGAAAAAACGTTTGCATTAAATGATGAATATATCTTGAATTGTTCAGACGATTGTAACATTTTTTTGCTTATTTTTATCCGTATCTCTTTAAAAATTACTAAAATATTCCGATACAAAGGAAAAATATGTTTATTAGGGAGGATGAAGTATGGAAGTCCAATTTAGACCTGGATCAAATCATTATCCAAATATACAGCTTCGAAATGGCCATCATCAAAAACCGCAAATGTATACAGTCAAAGATACGAGCTTTGTACGTTATGACTCGTTGGAGCTCAGTTCAGTGACACCAACGAGAGAACTTCCTGAAGAAGCGATTCATCACGCAACCCCGCACTTTTTCTTTAATAGTGAAATTAATGCTTCGCTTGATAAGGTATTAGAAAATAAAAGTGAAGAAATAAAGCGAACGGTATATCAAATAATTGAGTTTAATATTTTTCCAACGAATATGGATTATAGTGATGAGGAAAGAGCAGCACTATTAGAATTAGGTCTATCACAAGCTGATTACCTGGCGGAGCATTATATGTCTAAAGGGGAATCATCGGAGTTTATGAAAACAATGAATCTATTGGCGGCTCTTTCAAAAACAAGGGAAGTTGATCCGAAAACAGGTACTGCGAGATATGCTGAACTGCCTCAGAGACCTGTTGGTGCACCGAGTGATTATATTTCAACTAAGGATTTAATGAAAAGGTTTGATCCGGAGTTGTATGGGAAATTACAAGCGGAATTGGAAAGTGGAGGCACCAATTTTGCTAGTATTCTTATTCAGTTTACACAAAAAGCAAAGGCTCACCCTGAATGGAGAGAACATTTCCTTTCAGAGCAAAATAGTCGAATGACAACGTTGGAAAATACAACGATTACGAACCGTTTTAAGGGGACAAGCACGGCTGATATTAGTGACTTTGTTACAGAAATGAAAGAAATAATAGAAAAGAGTCAGTTTACGAACAGTGATTATTTGTTAAAAAATTTACTGAACTTCTCCAGCAATATCAAAAAAAATCATATTGGCTAGCTTGGCCAACTTAAAGGTGTGGCTTTGCTTTTTTCAACCTTTCATCCGTAGGAACGTCAGCAACACCGATTGTGGACACACAGTTTCCTACAGATTTAGAGCATGGCAGAAGTCGGAGAGCAAAATCAACAAGTATAGAAAGGAGCAGGAGGAATATTCCCCTGCTCCTTTCTGTTGGCCGACAAAAGGCATCGAGTGCTTGATGTCTTTTGAAATGCAACTTTTACGATTTATTTTTCGTTCCAGCTTGTGCACATGATGTCCGTTCGACAATCATAGGTGTTAATGTTCGGTTTGATGGGACTGTTTCTGGATGATGAATATAACTTAATAGAGCTTCTACCATGTTTTGCGCAATCTCCTCTACAGGTACTCCAACACTTGTTAAAGGCACCTCCATAGTGTCCATTTGCGGAATATTGTCATAACTGATGACAGACATATCCTTAGGGATAATATAATTTGCCTGTTTCAGTGCATGAATAACGCCGGAACTAATATCATAACTAGTTCCGATAATGGCAGTAGGTTTAATGGATGATTTTAAAAGACGATTTGTTGCCATATAGCCGTCATACCACTCTAGGCCACCTGTGTTGATCAAGTTGTGGCTGCTGACTTTTAATCCGAAGTGTTTCATTGCCTGCTGGAATCCATGGTATTTTTCAATTTGTCTTTCATCAAGCGGACTAAAATCGCCCAAAAAGGCAATGTTTTCATGACCTAAATTATATAGGTATTCAACAGCTAGATACATTGCGTGGCGATAATTCACATCAATAATAGGAAACGCCGTATCTTTGCTTACTCCATAAGACACACTAGGCATGGGGAAAGAGGCTGGCATTTCGATATTATGATCGTTAAAGACGATGGCGCCATCCACCTGAAAGCGCTTAAACATTTCGATTGAATTATGAATGGAATTGATGGAAAGAATCATTGAATAGTTATTTTTACTAATCACTTCATTGAGCTTGGTTACTAAGGCGGAAGGTGCAACGCGTTCTAGTGTAGGCCAAATTAAACCGATGACATTCGATTGTTTCGTTACAAGTCGACGAGCGGCGTAATTTGGCTCATATCCAAGTTCTTTTGCTTTATTAATAATTTTCTCTTTTGTTTCTTGTTTAACAAGCGGACTATCATTTAGGGCCTTAGATACAGTTGAATAGCTAACACCTATTTGATTTGCGAGATCTTTTATTGTTATCGTCATATTCGTCACCAAGTTTTTATAGTTTTTATGTTACTAATATTACAAATAATAACGTTGTTAAAGCGAGTAATTAAATATGTTAATAGTATTATTTTTACAATAAAACAGGAAAATGTCAACGTTATCATTTGCGAAAAATACAATTTTTATTTAAAAAAAAGGTTGAAAAATAGTTTTTTATTCGATAGAATTGATTTTGTAATAACAACGTTGTTAATTTCGAAAGAAAACGGTTAAAAAATTAAGGCTATATGGTACTTTATTTTTTTACCATCAATGAAAGCGGTTCCTAATTGTGGCGAAATAGTGAATTTTACATGATTAATAGCTGCTTCCATTTCTATTGTAGTAACTATAGTCAAAATCTTCTTAACTTAACTCTATTAGAGGGGGCAATTTTATGAAAATGAAAAAATTATTATCTATCGCAGCAACAGGAGTATTATCTTTAGGTTTATTGGCAGCTTGTTCTTCTTCATCTGATAATACAAGCAGTAATGGTGGGAATGAAGGTTCAGATACGGATAGTGAAAAAGCTGTTTCGCTCCGATTGGCACATAACCAGCCTGAGGATCACCCAATTCATACTTCATTAATGGAGTTTTCGAAGCTAAGTGAAGAAAATTCAGATGGAAATGTGAAAATTGAGGTTTACCCAAATGGACAGTTAGGTCAAGAGCGTGACGTAATTGAACTTGTTAAATCAGGTACGCTTGATATGGCGAAAGTTAGTGCTGGTGCATTAGAGGCATTTGATGAGAACTTTACGATTTTCTCACTGCCTTATGTTTTCCAAAGCCAAGAGCATTACTACAATGTAATGGACAATAGTGAAGTAGTGAAAGAGATTTTTGAAGGTACGAGAGATGATGGTTTTGTTGGTATCGGTTGGTATGATTCAGGTCAACGCAGCATTTATACAGTGGACAAAAAAGTGGAATCTCCTGCTGATATGAGTGGGTTGAAAATTCGTGTTCAAGAAAGTCCAACTTCTATTTCGATGATTGAAGCAATGGGTGGAGCACCAACGCCAATGTCGTTTGGTGAAGTTTATACATCTCTTCAACAGGGTGTTTTAGACGGAGCTGAGAATAATGAGACAGCTCTAACAAATAATAAGCATGGTGAAGTATCTAAAGCTTACACATATACGGAGCATCAATATGTTCCAGATGTTTTGATTATTAGTACAAAAGTATTAGACAGCCTTTCAGAAGACCAAATGAAAGCGATTCAAGATGCGGCAACAGCTTCTTCTGAAAGTCATAAAGATGTTTGGGCAAAAGCAGTTGAAGAGTCCATTACAGCTTCTGAAGAAATGGGTGTAACATTCTATACTATTGATAAGCAGGCGTTCATCGATGCTGCAGCACCACTTCATGAGCAGTATAAAGCCAAGAGCGAAGACAACCAGAAGTTTTTTGATGATTTCCAAAGTTATATTAAATAAGTAGTGAATTCAATGGGCCTTTATTTTCCACCCTTTTTATAGGTGAAAAAAGGCCCTTAAAAATATTTAGGCAGGTGTCGGTCCTATGAGAAAAATCGTGGATGGGATTACAGCATTTTTAACATGTTCATTAATGATCATGATGGTCCTAGTTGCTTGTTGGCAAGTGTTTACCCGATTTGTATTAGGGGCTCCTAGTACGGTATCGGAAGAGTTTTTACGATACGCTTTAATTTGGTTGACGATGATTGGATCTGCTTATGCGTATGGAAAGAAGAAGCACTTAGCAGTAGTAATTGTTGCTAGAAGGATTCCAGAGAAGTATCAAATCTTTGTCAACTTGATCATTGAGGCGATGGTTTTAGTATTCATCGTGGTTATTCTCCTTTTTGGAGGTTCAAAAGCTTATCAAAATGCAGTCGGCCAAGTGTCATCCGCATTAAGCATCCCGATGGAGTACTTATATTTAAGTCTAATCGTATCAGGCGTTTTATTTCTGTTCTATTCTATCCTCAATTTAGCAGAGTATTTTAAGAAGCATAAAAATATTTCACAAGTTAGTTAAATCATAAGAGCAAAAGATAGATTCTATATATTAGGGAGTTGACACTATGGCATTACAGGCGGGGCTTGTATTAGTTCTTGTATTTATCATTATGCTTGTTCTAAGTGTGCCAATTTCAGTGAGTATTGTCATTTCTTCAATGGCAGCTATTTTAACCGTTTTGCCAATGGATATGGCGATCTTTACGGCCTCACAAAAAGTGGTAACAGGGCTTGATAGCTTTACCTTATTAGCGGTTCCTTTCTTTATTCTTTCAGGTATTTTAATGAATAATGGAGGAATTGCTGAACGATTAATTAATTTTGGAAAAATTCTTGTTGGAAGAATGCCAGGATCTTTAGCACATACCAATGTGATTGGGAATATGCTTTTTGGCTCACTTTCAGGTTCATCTGTTGCAGCGGCAGCGGCGATTGGTGGAGTAATGGGACCGTTGCAAAAGAAAGAAGGCTATGATCCGAAGTTCTCAGCTGCTGTTAACATTGCTTCAGCACCGACGGGATTGATTATCCCGCCAAGTGGAGTATTAATTATTTATTCTTTAGTAAGCGGTGGAACATCCGTTGCAGCTCTTTTTATTGCAGGATACTTACCAGGAATTTTATGGGGATTGGCTTGTATCATTGTTGGTTTTATTATCGCAAAGCGGAGAAATTATCCTGTTTCTGAACGAGTTCCTTTTAAAGTGGCAGTGAAAACGTTTTTAGATGCGATCCCTAGTTTAATGCTGATTGTGATTGTCATCGGTGGGATCTTAGGAGGAATCTTCACGGCAACTGAAGCCGCAGCTGTTGCGGTTGCCTATACGTTCCTGCTGGCAATGGCCTATCGAGCGGTAAAGTTTTCAGATTTACCGAAAATTATTATGGAGGCAGTTCAGATCACTTCAGTTATCATGCTCCTAGTTGCCGCTTCTTCCGTAATGTCATGGGTTATGGCGTTTACAGGAATTCCAACAGCTATTAGTGAGTTTATTATGGGGATTTCTGACAACCCGATTATTATTCTTTTAATCATAAATCTCTTCTTGTTATTCATTGGAACATTCATGGATATTACGCCAGCGGTATTGATTTTCACACCAATCTTCTTACCGATTGTAACAGCGTTTGGAATGGATCCAATTCATTTCGGTATCATGCTTGTTCTAAACCTGAGTATCGGGAATATTACACCTCCTGTTGGAAGTGCGCTCTTTGTTGGGGCAAGTATTGCCAACCTAGATTTAGAGGATGTTATTAAGCCAATGCTGCCATTCTATGCAGCGATAATCGTTGTTTTATTGCTTGTAACCTATATACCGCAAATTAGCATGTTTTTACCAAAATTAGCTGGATATTAACATGATTGAAAACTTGAATAGTTTATAAATACTTATTACACCTGCAATGATAGTTGACAATAAATAGAGGTGAGCACATGTCTTTAAGAGAAATATATCAATTTCGATTTTTAAATAGAAATAATAATACTCTTTCATTCCAGTTGGAGGATTCTGACATAACTGCAAGGGTATTTGTGTTAGAGCAGGATTTAATTCGAGTAATGATGACGAAAGGTGAGCGGCCTGAGGTTAAAAATACTTGGTTGGTCGCCCCAGGAATGGATGATGTTCCATTAAAAGGTCGAGACCGCTTCGATTTATCACCATTTTCGTTACCGGAGTATAAGGTTCAAGAAGGTGAACAGCTATTTGTTGTTGAAACAGAAGTACTTAAATTGCAAATCCAATTAGATGGATTTCAAATAACTTGGTTTGCTAAAGATGGAAGTGGAAATGTTCAACAAATCGCAGCTGATCGCTCTACACAAGCATACAATTTCGACGGTTCATTGGGAGAGGGAATCTTTCACTATTTACAGCGAACGAACGAAGAACAGTATTTTGGTTTAGGTGAAAAAGCAGGAGAAATGGATCGTTATGGAAAACGCTATAGAATGTTAAGTGTTGATCCAATGGGCTATGATGCTCAGTATACAGACCCGTTGTACAAGCATATTCCTTTCTATATTACGAGAAATAAACAATCAAATATTTCCTTTGGTATTTTCTATGATAATATGGCCCAAAGTATTTTTGATATGGGGAATGAAATGGATAATTATCATGGTTGGTATCGTTACTACCAATCTTTTGCCGGGGACTTAGATTACTATATTATTCTTGGCCCAGAGGTAAAGGATGTAGTAAAGAAATATTCTTGGCTAACCGGTAAAACGATTTTTGCACCAAAATGGAGCTTCGGTTATTCAGGGTCTACCATGACTTACACAGATGCGCCCGATGCACAAAATCAGTTGAAAAAATTTATTGCAAAATGTGAAGAACATGATATTATTTGCGATTCATTTCAACTCTCTTCCGGATACACATCAATTGGCGATAAACGCTATGTATTCAACTGGAATACGGATAAGTTTCCGGATGCGAAAGGGTTTATTAAAGAATACCATGAAAAAGGAGTTAGGCTTTGTGCCAATATTAAGCCGGCTCTATTAAAGGACCATCCAGCATTTAATGAGCTGAAGGAGAAGAAAATGTTCATTATGGATGGTGCAGAGGAACCTGAAATCGTGCAGTTTTGGGATGAAGTTGGCTCTTACGTCGATTTTACTAATGAAGAAGCCGTTCAATGGTGGAAGCAAAAGGTGACAGAGCAGCTTCTAGAGTACGGCATTGATTCGACGTGGAATGATAACAATGAGTTTGAAATTTGGTCGAAGGATGCAACAGTGAACGGATTTGGCGAAGAGAAAAGCTTTGAAGTTGTCCGTTCGCTGCAGCCACTTCTTATGATGAAAGCATCATATGAAGCTCAAAAGGAATATGCTCCTGAGGTTAGACCGTATTTAATTTCAAGATCTGGAAGTCCTGGAATGCAGCGTTATGTACAAACATGGTCTGGCGATAACTATACAAGCTGGAAATCGTTAAAGTACAACATTAAGATGGGTCTCGGATTAAGCTTATCTGGTATTTACAATATCGGTCATGATATTGGAGGATTCTCTGGAATGGCACCTGAACCTGAACTGCTCGTCAGATGGGTGCAAAATGGAATTTTCCACCCGCGCTTTACGATTCATTCATGGAATGATGACAAGTCGGTTAATGTCCCGTGGATGTACGAGGAGACAACTGGCTATATTCGCGATTTAATTAAGTTCCGTCATCGAATTACGCCTTATTTATATACAGCATTATACAATGCGCATGAAAACTATGAACCAATTTTACGCCCTACTTTCTATGAATTTGAACATGATGTAAAAACTTTTGAAGAGAATGACGATTTCATGTTGGGTGAAGCGATGCTCGTTGCTTCAGTAGTGGAAAAGGGACAAACGGAAAGACCGGTATATTTACCGAAGTATGAAGGCGGTTGGTATGATTACCATACTTCTCAATGGTATGAAGGAGGCCAAACGGTTACAGTTCCAGCGCCGTTAGATTATAATCCGTTATTGATCAAAGGCGGAAGCATTATTCCGATCAATGATGCTGATTCTTCGTTTGCGAATAAAGAGAAGGATGAAAGAGGCTTCTTGTTATTCCCTCACAAGGGAGCGGGAACTGCGTCTTACAAACTTTATGAAGACGATGGAATATCAGCTAACTATCAAGAAAATCACACTGTTGTTTCACTACAAATGAATACGGATCAGGAATCAATTCAAATAAGTTATCAAATTGAAGGGAACTACAAGCTTCCTTATGAGAGCATTCGTTTTTATTTACCAAAGCTTGAACAAAGAACATTATATGTCAATGGCCAACAAATCAAAAAAGCGGATGATAGCTATTCTGTAGTTTTGTAAACGATCGAAGCCTCAAGAGATGCTCAATCTCTTGAGGCATTAACGTTTTTCGCTGAGTGGAAAAATAAAATTGTTTACTTCAAGCAGCCATTTTGCAATGTTATGGAGGTTTCAACATGAAGTTTTTAACGGATGATTTTCTATTAAATACAGATAGCGCGAGGACGTTGTATCACGATTATGCAAAGAAAATGCCGATTTACGATTATCATTGCCATCTAAGTCCAAAGGAAATTGCTGAAGATAAGCGCTTCAATAATATTACTGAAGTTTGGCTGGCGGGCGATCATTATAAATGGCGTGCTATGAGAGCTTTTGGAATTGAAGAGAAATATATTACCGGCTCTGCTAGCGATAAAGAAAAATTCCAAAAATGGATTCAAACGATCCCTTATACAATGGGGAATCCTTTATACCATTGGGCTCATTTGGAATTAAGTCGCTATTTTAACTACAACGATGCCATTAAAGAAGAAAATTGGGAAGAAATTTGGGAGCATTGTAACCGGATCGTGCAGTCAGATGATTTTTCCGTACGGAAATTAATTAAAAAAAGTAATGTGAAGGTTATTGGTACAACGGATGATCCGATTGACACTCTAGAGTATCACAAAAAAATTGCAGAAAATAAGGAAATTGAAGCAGAGGTTCTTCCATCCTTCCGTCCTGATAAAGGTCTTGATATTCGCAAGCCAACATTTAAAGAATATATCATTCAACTAGGTGAAGCAGCGAATATCGATATTAAAGGCTATGAAGATTTTTTAAAGGCGCTTGAGCATAGGGTTCATTACTTCCATAAACATGGTTGCCGTATATCTGACCATGGGTTTGAGTATTTGCCATATCTTGAAGCGACTTTAGAAGAACTGAAAGCAATTTTTATGAAGGCGTTAAATGGGGAAACGATTACGAAAGAAGAAGAAGATAAGCATAAAACATCCACAATGAAATTTCTAGGTGAACAGTATTATAAACATGGCTGGGCTATGCAATTGCATATCGGGCCGATTCGAAACAACAATACAAAAATGTTTCATCAATTGGGGCCTGATGCTGGTTTTGACTCCATCAATGATTTTGAGCTAGCTCGCCCGCTTAATCGGTTTTTAGATAGCTTGGAAATGAACCATTCATTACCGAAGACAATCGTCTATACGTTAAACCCTATGCATAATGAGTTAATTGCTAGCACTATTGGAAACTTCCAGTCTAGTGAAATGAAGGGGAAGATCCAATTTGGAACCGGCTGGTGGTACAATGACCAAAAAGAAGGCATGATTGAGCAGATGAAGGCCCTTGCTAATGCCGGTCTCTTAAGCTTGTTTGTTGGTATGTTAACTGATTCAAGAAGCTTTCTATCTTATACGAGACATGAATATTTCCGCAGAATTCTTTGCCAGTTGTTTGGAAACTGGATTGAAGAGGGAGAACTGCCTCGTGATTATGAATTTATCGGTAAAATTGTGCAGGATATTTCATTTAATAATGCAAATAGTTATTTTTCAACAGAGCGTGAAAAGTAAGTAGAAGACTTTTATATGAAATGCTCCCCGATATGAGCGATGCGAATTGTTCAGAAATACTACAATTAATTCGTGAGGTAGATATTTATGAAGAAAAAAATTATTACAATTGGAGAGGCGATGGGTTTATTTGTCGCAGATGAAATAGGACAGCTTGAAGATGTAAAAAAATTCACAAGGTCGATTGCCGGCGCTGAACTAAATGTAAGTGTGGGGTTAGCTAGGTTAGAACATGATGTCTATTATGCGACACAAGTGGGAGATGACCCGCTTGGACGATCAATTAAAAAGTATATTGAACAAGAAAAGATTCATAGTGACTTTGTTTTTAAGAATGCTCAATACTTAACAGGGCTACAAATCAAAGAAAAAGTAGCGACAGGCGATCCGCATGTGGCAAACTTTCGAAAAAATAGTGCGGCGACAAAGTTGAAGCTTGAAATGTTTGAAAGTGTAAATTTCTCAACCTTTGATTTTATCCATCTTAGTGGAGTGTTTTTAGCATTATCACCTGAAACAAAGGCTGTCTCCCATTTTTTTGCGGAGGAAGGCAGAAAGAATGGTGCATGCATTACCTTTGATCCAAATCTTCGCCCTCATTTATGGAAGAGTGAAGAAGATATGGTACACAACATAAATGAACTAGCGGCTAAATGTGATGTTGTTCTCCCTGGTATTTCCGAAGGGAAAATTCTTACCGGCTACACCGAACCAGAAGAGATTGCTGATTTCTACCTAACAGGTAATACGAAGCTTGTTGTCATTAAATTAGGTGAAAAGGGTGCCTTTGTTAAGGGCAATGACATGCCTGGCACATACATTAAAGGCTTTAAGGTCGATAGAATTGTTGATACGGTAGGAGCAGGGGATGGATTTGCAGTTGGGATCGTAAGTGGTTTAGCAGAGGGTTTATCAATTGAAAATACGGTCATTCGTGGCAATGCAATCGGGGCTATTCAGCTTCAATCGCCAAGTGATAATGAAGGTTTGCCAACGCGGGAGGTGTTAGAAAAGTTTATTCAAGCCTCTGGAAAATAAGAGAGTAGTTAAAAAGACTTTTTAGGCAACCAAGTATCATTGCTCAATTTATCACATGGAAATATTTGATTATTTTTAGAAAGGTAGGACGAACCAATGAAAAAACTGAACACATTGCAACAAATCGCTGATAAAGGAGTAGTAGCAGTAATCCGCGCTGATTCTTCTGAGGAGGCCATTCTTATTTCAAGGGCTTGTATAGAAGGTGGAGTTACTTGTGTCGAGATCACGTATACGACACCAGACGCTGATGCTGTTATCAAAACTCTAGTAGCTGAATACAAAAATGATCCGACAGTAGTAGTAGGTGCAGGTACTGTATTAGATGAAACAACAGCAAGACTAGCGATTATGGCAGGTTCTGAGTTTGTTGTCAGTCCAGCTTTTAATAAGGAAGTCGCCCTTTTATGCAATCTCTATGCGATCCCATATATGCCAGGCTGTATAACTATCAAGGAAATGCAGGAAGCGCTCACCTTTGGTGCTGATGTAATTAAGCTTTTCCCAGGAAGCGCAGTGGGACCTGACTTTGTAAAGGCAGTTAAAGCGCCGTTACCTCAAGTGAATATTATGCCAACAGGCGGAGTCAGTTTAAATAATATTCAGGAATGGATCCATAATGGCTGTGTTGCCGTTGGGATTGGCGGGAATTTAGTCAATGCGGCAAAGGCGGATGGAGATTATACGAAAGTAACAGCATTAGCTCGTCAGTACGTTGATAAGGTAAGATTGGCGAGACAGTCATAAAAAGATTTGCATGTTCATGTTGGTGTGAAACGGAGGCTCAGGGGGAAGTTGGAAAATATGGCTGTGTTTGTACAAGAACACGATTCTTCCTGTTGGGCTTTCCTGCTCCATCAACATCACCGCAGCATGTGTAAATATATTTCCTTGCCTCTTTTTGAGATTCCTCCTATGAGCATCATTTTCAGCCAATCAGTCATGAAACCCACTTAAAACAACCAAATATGGATGCGGTTTCAGACCGTTTGTTTTGCAACAAAAATCTAGTATACATGATTAAGTCATATATACAATTTAGTCATCTAAAGCAAACATCTATGAATAACTTTGAAAACAATTATTTAAGAGTTGACAAGTGATTCAGGATGACTTAAGATTTAATTGTATCTTGTATACAAGAATGTGAGGATTTATTTTTGATAAAGTGATTACCTAGGAAAAACTTGTATGCATTTCTATAGGAAATCGTGATAATACATTTAAGGAGTGGAATTGGATGAACATGTCATGGAGATGGTATGGTGAAGGCAATGACTCAATTACGCTTGATCATATTCGCCAAATACCAGGAGTAAAGGGAATTGTATGGTCTTTACATGATAAGGTCGCTGGTGAAGAATGGGAAATGGAAAGAATCCAAGAAGTTGCGGATCAAATTCGTAGCAAGGGTTTTAGTCCAGAAGTGGTTGAAAGCGTAAACGTTCACGATGATATAAAAATTGGTTTGCCAAGCAGAGATAAGTATATTGATATTTATATTGATACGATTAAAAAACTATCAAAAGTCGGCGTAAAGGTTATTTGCTACAACTTCATGCCGGTATTTGATTGGACAAGAACGGATTTATATAAAGAGCTTCCTGATGGTTCAAATGCATTATTTTATGAAAAAGCGGCTATTACTGATGATCCAAAGGAAATGGTTGCCCGAATTCTTGAAGGTGCCGGTGAGTTTACAATGCCAGGCTGGGAACCAGAGCGTTTAGAAAAGCTTGATGATTTGTTCAAAGCATATGAAGGAGTAACGGAAGATATCCTTTTTGATAACTTAAAATATTTCCTTGAACGAATTATTCCAGTTTGCGAAGAGTACGATGTGAAAATGGCCATCCATCCTGACGATCCAGCTTGGCCGATTTTTGGACTGCCACGTATTATCCGCAACAGAGATTATATTCGCAGATTCCTTGATTTAGTAGATAGTCCTTACAATGGTTTAACTTTCTGCACAGGCTCATTAGGCTCTAATCCAGCCAATGATTTACCGGCGATGATTCGCGAATTCCATGATCGCATTCATTTCGCGCATATCCGCAATGTAAAAGTTTTTGAAAACGGCGATTTCATTGAAGTATCTCACCGTGGACAAGACGGTAGTGTTGATGTTTATGAATGTCTTAAAGCATATCACGATAATGGCTTTACTGGATTCATTCGCCCTGACCATGGTCGTCATCTATGGGGAGAGGAAAAGCACTGCCGCCCTGGATATGGCTTGTACGACAGAGCATTAGGCATTATGTACATGCTGGGAGTATGGGACAGTCTTGAAAAGAGAAAGGCAGGAAATTAAGGATGCTGCGTTTAACAAGAGATAGTATCTCAACGGAAGCTGCTGCTTGGAAAGAAGCAGATGTTAAATTACCTGAATTTGATTTCGAGCAAGTTCTCCGAAATACAAAGGAAAAACCACAATGGGTTCACTTTGGTGCTGGTAATATATTTCGCGGCTTTATTGCTAACGCCCATCAAAAGCTGCTTAATGAAAGGCTAGAAACTACAGGAATCATTGCAGCTGAAACATTTGATTTTGAAATGATCGACAAAGCTTATAAGCCTTATGATAATTTAACCCTGCTTGTGACGATGAAATCGAATGGCGAGTTTGAGAAAACGGTTATCAATAGTATTGTCGAGGGAATTACGGCAGACAATAGTCGACCCGATGATATTAGTCGTCTTGTCGAGATTTTCGAAAACCCAAGCTTGCAGATGGCGAGTTTTACGATTACGGAAAAGGGCTATGCTCTTACAAGTCCAGCCGGTCAATACTTAGGTGTCGTTGAGAAAGATATTGAAAACGGATTGGAACAACCGCTTCATGCGATGAGCATCGTTACGGCACTTGCATATCGCCGTTATTTAAAAGGACAATATCCAATGACATTTGTCAGCATGGACAATTGTTCCCATAATGGCGATAAATTAAAACATAGCATGGTAACGATGGCGAAAGAATGGCAAAAGAGAGGCTTTGTTACTGAAGGCTTTGTGGCATATTTATTGGATGAGTCAAAGATTACTTTCCCAGTATCAATGATTGATAAAATTACGCCGCGACCATCTGAAGTCGTGAAAGAGGCTCTGTTGGCTCAAGGAATTGCCGATATGGATGTCATTGTAACAAGCAAAAATACGTATACAGCGCCATTTGTTAATGCGGAAGTTAGTGAATATCTTGTGATTGAGGATAAATTCACTAATGGTCGCCCTTCTTTAGAAAAGGCTGGTATCATTTTCACAGATCGTGAAACGGTTAATAATATTGAAACAATGAAGGTTACTACTTGTCTAAATCCATTGCATACGGCTCTTGCTGTTTCTGGTTGCTTACTTGGTTACACATTGATTGCAGATGAGATGAAAGATCCTACGCTGAGAAAATTTGTTGAACAAATTGGTTATGCAGAGGGGCTAAAAGTGGTCGTTGACCCAGGTATTATAAGTCCGAAGGCATTTTTAGATGAGGTTCTAACCGAACGTTTTGTGAACCCATACATTCCAGATACACCGCAAAGAATTGCGACGGATACGTCGCAAAAAGTAGGAATACGTTTCGGGGAAACGTTAAAAGCCTATGCAAAGCGAGAGGAGTTAAATCCTGCAGATTTAACAGCGATTCCATTGGCAATTGCTACTTGGTGTCGTTATCTGCTAGGAATTGATGATGCTGGAAAAGAGTTTACATTAAGTCCAGATCCTTTGTTGGAGACTCTCCAGGAAACCTTAGCTGGTGTTTCTCTTGGAGCTCAAACGTCCAATGTCAAAGCAATATTGTCAAATGAATCGATTTTTGGAATTAATTTATATGAAATTGGCGTCGGTGAAAAAATTGAAGGCATGTTCCATGAAATGCTTGCAGGACCAGGTGCTGTTCGTAAGACTTTAGAGAAATATATTGGTTAATTAAAAAGCTTTAGCTCTTTGTTTGAGAGCTAAAGCTTTTTAGTCGTTTACTTACTGCTTTCGGTCGATATATATTCTTGAAAGGGTAGACAAAGCGGAGAGTACCGAAATGATCATTACAGGACAAATTAGGAGGGACTTTTTCATTGATGGCTCTCTTTTTTTATCTTTCACATGCCCAATTATCCTTGTCCCGATCCATTTTTGGTTGATAGGCGGGGTGATCGGATGCAACGCCGTTAGGGTAGACCTTTCTTAATTCTGTACAGTTTGCGAAATATTCTGTTGTATTTGCTGTGGTTGCAGTTTTTTGGTTTGAATTTCCATTGGAAGATGAGTTATTCGTCGTACTTTTTGATTGTGAAGTGGTCTTAGATGCGGTAGTAGTTGTAGATGTTGTTTTACTTGCTAATTGTCCGTTTAAAGAAGTGATCTCGTCCTCTAATGATTTGTTTTTTTCCTCGAGCTCGGCTATTTTTTGAGTTAGACTCTCTTTTTCTAGTTCCGCCTTCTCGGCAGCCTCAGCCTTTGAGGAGAGTTCCTGAAAGTCATTGTTTAATTTTTCATTTGTTTCAGCTAATTCTTTAATATTTTCCTCATATTCTTTTATCGTTCCTTTAAGTTCTTGATTCTCCGTAAGAAGTGCCTTGTTTTCTTCCTGAGCTTCTGCAAGCTGTTCTTCGAGCCCGCTGTCTACGCTCGATGTTCCGATCATAAAGAGAACTAAGCCGCCGATGAACGTGGGATAGAATATCTTTTTGGAAAGCTGTTTATTACGATTTTTAAACTTACGGAGAAAATGAATGAATAAATAAAACAATGAAAAGAAAAATAGTAGAAAACCGATCGTCGCGATTGCTGCCATTTTGTACCTCCTCCAAACTAGATAATAAAAGATTTGTAACCGTTCACTAATTAAGATAAAGAGAGTAGGGAACATGAGGTAGAGTGAATAGTATAAATTCACTATGTTTATAGTAAAATTATACAATATAGTATAAACGTGTCAATCGAAATTAAATACAAGCTTTAGCTTTATAATGTTGCTCAAACGATTCTTAGTTCATATTGTGACCAAAGCCTATCCATGAAAAAGGGTGTGGATAGGCTTTTTTATAAATGTTTTGTTTATGCTTAATATAGAAATAACACAACAACATATCAAAAGAATTAAATTGATAACATCTATAATTTTATTAAGGGGTGAGGCAAATGAATGAATATATACAGTTAATGATTGATTGGATTGAGGAAAATTTAAAAGATGAATTTTCATTAGAGGATTTAGCTAGTTATATGGGGTACTCCCCTTATTATTGTTCTTTTAAATTCCATCAGGTAACAGGTATAAGCATTAGACGCTATATCCTTCAAAGAAGGTTGTATTTATCTACGGGAGATTTAGCAAATAACCGGAAAATCATCGATATTGCCTTTGATTATCATTATTCATCCCAAGAAGCCTATAGCAGGACATTTAAAACAGTTTTTGGTGTTTAGTCCAAGAGAATTTCAAATCAAGCAAATGCCTGTTCAATCATTTGCCAAGCTCACTATTAATCAGGATGAGGATGGTTGCAGAACGAGCATATCTAGAGAAACTGAGGTTGAGCTATTAAAAAGAAGGAAAAGTGAATTATTTGATCAAGATGTACTGAACATATTAAACGGTCAATTTATGTATGAAGAATTTAAAAATAAAAGGCTTATGGGAGATTCTGATTATGTTTCATTTAATGAAGCAATGTGCGTAAATGGACGACGACATCTATTTTCGACCATGCGTTTATTCAAACAAGAGCAGCAGGACATGGTGAGTCTAAAGAAAATTACCGAAATAAGGTAATAAAGCCCTTAAAGAATCTGTTCGTGAAAAACTATAACTATATTGTTTTATGGCTTGGAGAAGATATGTCAGATGAATCTTCTAACGCTACTTGCCTATCTTGAACAGTCTCAGTATAAAGGTAAGGTTTTTTTTAATAGCTTCAGAGAGGATAAATTTAAAGTAAGTCAAACGGAGCTTACTTTAGGCAGCTATTATTCTGTATACATGGAAGTATTGATCAATCATATGAAACCAACAAAGGAAGTACCTCCAGTGATGTATCAGGCTTTAGAATATTTTTAGAAATGCAGACAGAAAATAATAGGGTCATAAGATACATTATAAAAAATAGGCATTTATCCTCATCTGAATTGCTTATGCGATTATTCGAGGTATTCCCAACAGTAGGATATGGAGATTCACAATATATAGAGTTGATAGATAAAGTGAATCAATAAAACAAAAGCATAAAATTTCATTTAAAAACCCTCATTTAAATACACCAAGGTGAACGGTATTATAAGTAGCTGCGGTTAAAATTAATCAAGATGAATCCTGCCACAAATAGAGGATAGGGTGGAATTTTATCTTTTAAATTAGGATTTGGGGGGGGCTTGTTTACACATTCTTGACAAGCCCTAAAAGGATAAGGGTACTGTTCATTTAGTCAAAAACAATGATTTTTGCCTAATTATTTTCGTATCGTTGCGCTATTTCTCGCAAATATCTTTTGAACTTTTCTCTAATCGTAACGGGTTCAATGATTTCGCATTTGTTTCCAAATCTAAGTAATATATTGTATCCTTCTTCATTATCTACAATTAGATATTTCGCTATATATTCACTATCTTTTTTTTCAACTATATACTCTTCTCCGAAACGCTCAATGACTCTATCCTTAATAGATTTATCAATTTTTATCATTACAGCTACTTTTTCTTCCATCCAGTCTGAGCCATCCATGCGTATCGGTACAAATTTTCTTGGGCTAAATGTTTCATCCGAAATCGTTACTTTTTCCATCCTAGCCACTTTGAATATTCTATAATCATTTCTTTCCATACTAAAAGCTTGTAAATACCAGCTGCCTTCTTTGAATACTATATGGTAGGGCTCTACTTTTCGTAGAGAACTTTGACCATATTTGTCCATGTAATTAAATACTAGATATTGAAAATTAGACATTGCGGATTCAATTTTACTAAGTATATTTCGTAATGAATGATTCCCTTCATTTAGCGTTAAATCAACTGAAATTCGTTCGTAATGAACATTGTGTGATAGGCTTTCATTGTTCTCACTCATGCTATGCAGTTTAGTCAACATAGTAGAAATTTCTTTATTCTGCAGTAACTGTTGATAACTTTGTAAGCTGGTTATTAATTTATGGACATCTTTAGGAGTAAATAACTTTCTATCAACTTTATAGGAATTCATCAAGCTTACACCACCGTTAGAACCCCTAGTTACCACAATTGGCAATCCTGCCAAATTTAAAGTATCAACGTCTCTAAATATGGTTCTTCTACTTACCTCCAGTTTTTCAGCAAGCTCGCTTGTAGGGACATTGTCTCTTTCTAAAAGAATCATAATAATCGCGATAAGACGTTCTATTTTCATAAAAAAAATCACCTCATTATTAATTATGACAAACAGGTGTCATAAATGGAATGCTATATTAAAACGGTCATTAAATACATTAGAGGGAGGAATTGTTCATGGACAATTTCAAAGTCGAAAAAAAAGACTCATTTCGTTTCGTAGGATTTAAGACAAAACTTGAGGGAGCATCATTCATTCACTCGGACGGATTTTCTGATCAAAAAACAGAATTCTTCAAGAGTGTGGTTCAAAGTGGAAAAATGGCATCTCTTCAACCTATTTCTGAGAGTAAAAATGGCTATGCTGTAGTAAAATCGGATGGAAAAAATACTTTTTACTATGCTGGCGTATTAACATCACAACCAGTAAAAGATGATACAGAGGAGGTTTTGTTTAGAGAAGGAGACTATCTTGTTCTTTCAGGAAAAGGAGGACTATCTCGATTGGCTTTTGATAGACTTGAAGATCAAGCATTTAACGAAATTTTTAACGAAGAATTTCCATATGAACTTCATGGAGAAGCCATTGCTGAAGTTTTACTGAATGGAAATCCACTTGATTCCGAAGTAGAATTATGGATTCCAGTTAAAACTAAATAACGGGGTTAAAATTAAAAAGCATAATTTGTTTAGCAAAAGAGACGCTATTCCAAGTAGGATGGTGTCTCTTTTTATACAAAATAAGAAGAGGACACAATGGATTGTTTCCTGGCAATATATTTTATGGAAAAATAACAAAGAAGCACTCGCGATCAAAAGTGCTTCTTAATTCAATCATTCTGAGTTTGAATCTCCAATTAATAATTGGAAGCCATACAAAATGAGGGAGATGGTCATGGACACGAGCAGATGGTGAAAACGCGTAAATCTAACATATTTGATAAAGTTTATTTTTTCGAAAAAGGTAATAATGGGAAAGGCATAAATTAAATTTTGAATTAAATTTGTTAGTATGTATAGCCAAAATTTTCCGAAAGTAAATCTAAAGATCCAAAATGCTCCAACTGGGAATGCCCCAAGAACAATCGATAATAAAGTGATAATTTTTGTTTTTGAACCACCTTTAAATTTCCAAAAGTCGTAGTGGGTACCAACAAAAACAATAATCAGTGTTAATAAAGAGGCAAGAATTGAAACGGGTAAAAAGCGTTTAAGGGATTTTCTTGGAATAAAGAATAAGCTGGCCCAAGAAGAAAATAGAAAAATTCGCATAAATGATAGCAACATTCATTCCCACTCCTTCCTACATCTACATCATAGCTTTCGCAAAGGAGAGAAAATTATGTGATCATCATTTAAAATTGCTGTATGATCTTAATGTAATGATTGTGCGCTTTTTTTCATAAAAACATATACCTCGGGATTAGAAAAGTCTTCTTCATGATAATCAAGACTTCACAAGCAAAAAAGAGATGTTCTAGCCAATCAAGATCATTTTGTTCTATTGCCTCTGAACATGCCTTTTCAATATATGGCAACGTAATGGCTTTTCCTAGAGAACGAAATAATTCAATTGCTTCAAGGGCACCGGGCCAATTTCTGTCTTGTAGAAGTGCTGCCAAGCGGGGAAGTGCTTTTTTATTAGATGGATACCCCATGATTTCCAACACTCGTACTCCGTTCTGCCAGCACTCCTTTCCGTATTTAGGGAGGATCATGTCAGCTTTGTTAGGATCTATTTTCGATAAAATTTCAATCGCTTCTTCCTGAATTTCCTTTGGTAATAACCAGTTTAAATTATAAACATAATACAAAATGGCTTCATCTTCTAGTTCAATGAACTTTGTCATTATAATGTCCTCTCTTCTTACTAGTATATTATTTATAATGCAATAAAATAGAGAAAAGAGCGAGTATATTAAAGGATAAATCAAGCTATTGAAAAATTTGATGAAAGCGTTTATAATTATAATATACAAAATATAGTATATTGTTTATGGAGTCGATGTAAATGTGGGAGAAGTTGTATTCGAAAAATGGATTAGCTGCAAAAATTATTGCTCAAGAATTAATAGAGCTTGAAACTGGTGAAAAAATCCCTCGAGTTGCTGATTACAGTGAGAAATTGAACTTTGGCAGAGGAACCGTACAGAGTGCCCTGAGTTTGTTGGAAGAGATGAAGGCTATTAAGTTAGAACCAAGAGGACATTTAGGTACTTTTTTAATGAGGAAAGATAATGATTTGCTGCGTGAAATCGCTGGGATATCACCTTTAATTGGTTCGATGCCATTGCCATACTCAAGAAAATATGAAGGATTGGCTACTGGCATTATTGAAGCATTTGAGTCAGTAGGAAAAAAATTATATTTAACTTATATGCGTGGTGGGCTTAATCGTATTGAGACCGTTCGCACAAAAAGAAGTGATTTTGCGATTGTCTCTAAAGTGACGGCTGAAAAAGTATTGGTTGATTATCCTAATTTAAAAATTATGAAGAAACTAGGGAAAAACAGCTATGTTTCTGTTCATAAAGTTTTTTTATCAGATCCGGCAATCAAGAATGTAAAGGATGGGATGAGAATTGGGGTCGATTTAGATTCTCTCGATCAAAAGAGTCTGACCTTTGCTGAGTTTGAAGGACGAAATGTTGAGTTCGTAAATATTAATTATATGCAAATATTTGATATGCTCCATTCCAAAAGTATTGATGCGGCAGTCTGGAATGTGGATGATCGTAGAATGAGCACTTCTTTCAACTCCATAGATTTTGAATCCCCTGTTGCCAAGGAAATTTCAGAAGGGACATCAGAGGCAGTCATTGTCATCGATGGGGAGCGTGAAGCAGAAATATTAACCAAATGGAATGCGGTAGAAATCCAAAAGATTTTAGAGATCCAAGGAAGCGTTGAGTCTGGAGAAAGATTGCCAAGCTATTAATTTTTAGCTCATTTCATGAGAAACCTCTAAAGCTATCTGCAAATTAATTTTCATTGTATCAGAGCGAAAATGAGTTAAAAATCAGTTATTTTGCTGTTAATAAAAATAGAGTTTTGCCTTTTCATCCAATAAAGTAAAGGGATGTGATTTGATGTTGAAGCATGGGATTACTTATATGCATGAGCACACAACGATTGACTTATCCGAATTAAAATGTAATGAAGATTGTCAATTAGACGTCTTTTCTGAAACAGTGAAGGAATATAAGAAGCTATATGATAAAGGTGTACGTAATATTGTTGATGTCACGAACTTTGGTATGGGAAGAAATATCCCATTTGTTCAAAAAGTAGCAGAAGAATCAGGGATCAATATCATTTATGCAACAGGCTTCTATCAGGATAAATTTTATCCTATCCAAGTCTTTCGTGAATCAAAAGAACAGCTGGCAGAAAGAATGTTGAGGGAAATTCGTGAAGGTATAAAAGGAACGGAAGAAAAAGCAGAAATTATCGGGGAGATTGGTACAAGCTATAATAATTGGACTGAAGCTGAGAAAAAGGTATTTGAGGCAGTCGTTATGGTCCATAAGGAAACCAATAAACCAATTACTACGCATACTTCATTAGGAACGCTCGGACATGAGCAGGTTGAATTTTTTAAGAAACATGGTGTTGATTTAAATCGAGTAATTATCGGACATGTTGATTTAACAGGAGATTTTGATTATATCTTGAAGATTATTAAAGAAGGTGCATACGTTGAATTTGACACGATCGGGAAAGAAAATTACATGCCGGATCAGGTACGTGCAGACATTCTTAAAAAACTACAAGATTTAGGATATATCGATAGAGTACTATTATCGATGGATATTACTCGAAAATCCCATTTAGAATATCAAGGTGGATTAGGTTACTCCTTTTTATTAGATCATTTTATTCCACGTTTGCAACAAACAGGGCTTACAGATCATTCAATCGAGAAAATGCTAATCAAGAATCCAATAGCATTCATGGAAGGTTAAGGTGAAATAAATGGACACATATCCATTAGATAGTATTTCTCTAGAAGAGGCAATGAGAAGACAGTTTAAGCTAGTTGATATCATGACAAGACATTTTCGTGGGGAAGAGCTGTTAACATTAGGCGATCTAGGTGTAGTGAAAGGAATTAATAAGCCGCGTTTTACAAAAAGAGTAGAAGAAGTATTGGCTGAGTATTTTGGTGCTGAGAAAGCAATGCTCGTGCGCGGGGCTGGTACCGGGGCACTACGTTTTGGATTTATGAGTTTTCTAAGGCCAGGGGACAAGCTTCTGGTCCATGATGCACCAATCTATCCAACAAGTAAGACGACGCTGGAATTTATGGGTGTTCAAGCGGTGCAAACCGATTTTCATCACCATGAGCAAATAAAAAATATGGTGGAGCGTCATCCTGATTTAAAAGGAGTATTGATCCAGCACACACGTCAAAAGATGGATGATCATTATGACTTAACTGAAACGATCGAGGTAATACGTTCAATCAGTCCAAATTTAACCATTATTACAGATGATAATTATGCAGCGATGAAGGTAGAGAAGATTGGTACGCAAGCAGGTGCGGACTTGGCAACCTTTTCACTATTTAAACTGCTTGGACCAGAAGGAATCGGGTTAATTCTTGGTAAAGAATGCTTCATTAATCAAATCGAAAAACTAAACTATTCAGGTGGTAGTCAAGTTCAAGGCTATGAAGCATTGGAGGCATTGCGTGGACTCGTGTATGCACCTGTTATGTTAGCCATTCAAGCGAATGTTAATGAAGAGTTGGTAACACTTCTAAATAATGGCGAGGTCGCAGGAGTGAAGAAAGCTTATCTTGCCAATGCGCAATCAAAAGTATTATTGGTAGAACTTGATGAGCCGATCGCTGAGGAAGTTTTGAAGCAAGCAAATGAATTAGGGGCAGCTCCTAACCCTGTTGGAGCGGAATCTAAATATGAAATCGCGCCCATGTTTTATCGAGTATCAGGAACTTTTCTTTCTGCAGAGCCTTCACTTGCAAAAAGGATGATTCGCATTAATCCATTAAGAAGTGGGGTGGAAACGATTATTAGAATATTGCGGACATCCATTCAACATGTCAAAGAGAGTCACTAACTTTTCACCTTGGAGGAAGGTCAAATGAACCGAAGAGTCATCATTTTAATATTAGACAGCTTAGGTGTAGGATTTATGGAGGATGCCAAGGACTATCATCCACAGGATGTAGGGGCGAATACTTTTGCGCATGTTCTCGATGCGGTGCCATCCATAACGATCCCTACATTTGAACAGTTAGGCATTAATAAAATTTTGAACCATCCTAATTTGAAAAATTATGAGCATATGGCAAGCTATGGTGTGTGTAACTTAATGCACCATGGTGCGGATAGTTTTGAGGGCCATAATGAGATTATGGGGACGAAGCCGAAAAAGGCGTACTTAGCTCCATTTATCGAGAATATGGAGAAAGTAAAACAAGGATTGGAGAAGGAAGGCTACAGAGTTTCCATTCCAAAGCCGGATCTTCCGTATTTATTGGTAAATGATCTGGTAATTATCGCAGATAATATTGAGACAGATTACGGCCAAATTTATAATGTAAGTGCTCCACTAGATTACATCACATTTAATGAAGTACTGAAGATTGGCCAATGTGTAAGAGAGCATGTAAAAGTCAATCGAGTCATTGCTCTAGGTGGGGAAAATGTTACTCCACAGCATTTGCAGAATTCTGTCGAAAAGCGAGCAGATGGTTTGATTGGAGTGAACTCTCCTAAATCAAACGTCTATCAGAAAGGTTATCAAGTGCGTCATTTAGGTTTTGGGATTAATCCAGAGCATCAATTGCCTACTTTAGCCATCAAAGCCGGACTACAAGTGGCCCTTGTCGGGAAAATGCAGGATGTTATCTATTGCGAGGGGGCAAAAAAATCTCCTGGAGTGGACACAGAGCAGGTAATGCAGGATGTTTTGACTGAAATGGATGAAATTGAAAAAGGCGTAATTGCCGCGACCGTTCAGGAGACTGATCTCGCTGGACATGCGCAAAATCCAGAGCGCTACGCAAATCGAATCGAGGTAGTTGATAGTTATTTACCTAAAGTGCTTACAAAGATGCGAGCAGATGATTTGCTTATCATGAGCGCTGATCATGGAAATGATCCAACCATTGGCCATAATCAGCATACACGGGAAAAAACATATTTGCTAGCATACCATAAACAATGGAAGCCAGTACATTTGGGAGAGCGAGAAACATTATCGGATATTGCTGCGACAGCAGCCGATTATTTGAAGTTAGCAAATATTGAAAATGGAACATCATTTCTCCCATTAATAGAACAGCAAAGAAAGGAGTGAGAGGCTTGTTTTTAGAAGTGGTCCAAAGAAGAAATCAGAAATTAATAGAAATTGCTGTGGAGCTTCATCAAAAAGGCTTAATCTCTCCGAACACATATGTTGTCGATCTCGATATGATAATAAATAATAGCAAAGCGATTGCTCAAAAGGCCAAAAAACTGGATATTGAACTTTATTTTATGACGAAGCAAATTGGCCGCAATCCAGTCATTTCAAAAGCAATTGTAGAGGCAGGTATTAAAAAGGCTGTTGCAGTCGATCCATGGGAAGCAATCTCATTAAGTCGACATGGAATTGAAATTGGACATGTAGGACATCTTGTTCAGATCCCGAAAAATATGATTGCCCAGATACTAATGCTTCAACCAGATTTTGTTACTGTTTTTAGTTATGAAAATGCGAAAAACATTAGTGATGCCGCAGAAAGTATGGGGAGACGGCAAAAAATATTCTTGCGTATAGCCAATAAAGAGGATTATCTTTACAACAGTCAGGAGGGCGGCTTTACGTACGAGCAATTAACAGGGCAAATAAGCAAGCTAGAACAATTAAAGGGGATCGAAATTGCAGGATTGACGAGTTTTCCGTGTTTACTTATAAATGGGGGGACTCCTGAAACTACATCAAATGTAGAATCAATGTCTAAAGCGAAAGAATTTTTAAAAGGGAGAGGGTTTGAAAAGCTTGAGATGAATATGCCAAGTGCTACCTCAACAGCGACATTAGAATTATTGAAAAGCAGGGGGGCGACACAAGGAGAACCAGGGCACGCATTAACCGGAACGACCCCGTTGCATGCGGTTAAAGATCTTGCTGAAAAACCGGCTATGATTTATGTCTCTGAAGTGTCTCATTTCTATAATGATAAGGCATACGTATTTGGAGGGGGATTTTACCCTAGATCCAGAATGCAAGGTGCATTGATAGGATCAACTAAAGATAACTTAAAATATGTATCTACTATTGAGAATGATCCGGCCAATATCGACTATTATGGGGTTTTAGACATTAATAAGGCCGCTATTGGTGATACTGTGCTCTATGCTTTTCGAACTCAGATTTTTGTGACAAACGCGCAGGTTGCTGTGCTAAAAAATCTTTCAACAAATCCTGAATTGATAGGGATTTATGATTCAAAGGGCAACGAAATAAACGATACCTTTGCCGGTGGTGATCACTTATGAAAGGAGAATCATGGTGAAGATTATTTATGTAAATGACTATGATGAAATGAGCGAAAGAGCAGCGACGATAATCGCCAAACAAATAAATCAAGCTCCTAATTCAACCTTGGGTCTTGCCACAGGCGCAACACCGGAAGGTCTTTATCAAAAGTTAATTCAACTAAACAAGCAGGGGAAAGTATCCTTTAAAGATGTAACAACCTTTAATTTGGATGAATATGTAGGACTTCCTCATACGGATAAAAATAGCTATCGTTATTTCATGAATAATCATTTGTTTGACCATATCGATATTAACCGTAATAACGTGCATATTCCCAATGGATTAGCAGATGATTTGGAAGAGGAATGTAAACGCTATGAAGCGAAAATAAAGGAAATTGATGTTCAAGTTTTGGGCTTAGGGTTGAACGGTCACATCGGTTTTAATGAACCTGGTACATCCTTTTCCAGTAGAACGCATCTCGTGTCTTTAACCGACTCGACGAGAAAAGCAAACTCACGTTATTTCCAGAAGCTAGATGATGTTCCCCGTATGGCGATCACGATGGGGATCGAAACGATTTTGGAAAGTAAAAGACTCATTCTATTAGTTTCGGGTGAGGAGAAATCAGAAGCGGTGGAACGATTAGTAAATGGGAATATATCAGAGGATTTTCCGGCTTCGATTTTGAAAAGTCATCCCGAGGTTGTGCTAATTGCCGACAAAGCAGCGTTGAAAAGATTAAATGTGCAGAATGAACTCGTTTGTTAAGGAATTAGAGAAATTTGAAAATATTTTGAACTCTCATTGAACTTAAGAAATGAGAACGCTATAATTACAATATACAATATATTGTATAAGAAAACATTTAGATATAGATAGTGGGTGAAGTTTGGTGTCGGAATTACGAAATAAATTAGCTCTCGCTAAAAGGGAAATCGGAAGATCGGTTGTCTATATCAATCCCAAACTCCAAGAAGAAAGCGAGACGAAAGATCAAAATCCATTATTTTTTGGATTAAAAGATACAAATCAAATACCAGAGCCCATAATTAACAGACTTAGAAATAGCCCAAATTATTTGTGGTTGACGGTGGACAAGGCTTCCAACCGTGGCAGAGCGATTGACACGGATTTACTAAATCCTCTCACCTATCGTGCGATGACAGGTTCGACAAGTGGAGGTCCTATTAATATCGTCAAAGGAATTACTGATTTTGCTGTCGGTACAGACGGAGGCGGTTCTGTGTTGGCACCAGCCCTCAGCTGTCAATTATCCTCAATCATTGGTGCAGGATTTGGCCTATTGGTGAAAAATGAAAAAAAATCGACAGATGGACTTACGTTTACTGGCAGTATTGGAGTGATTGGAAAAAATATAGATACATTAAAAGAAGTGATGGAATGCATTGTTGGAGCAAGACTTGAACAAAAAATGAATCATGCTGTTAAAGTGGTGGTTCCAAAGAAAGGTACAATCATTTGTCCAGACGGTCAAGACATGTACGAAAAAGTGATGCGCTATCTTTCAAAAGTACAACATAATCCATATATTGTTGAAGAGCTTGCAATGGATGCTATAGATAATCGTGAACAAGGAATTAAAGCGATTCGTGAAGCCTTTGAGCAAAAGGGTGCAGACTTAATTGTTACTTGTGAAGGGCCAGTTGATCTATACGGTTATGGAGAGACCATTCCGCATTTTTTCGCAGAGCCGGGTCAAGGACTTACAAGAGGACATGGTAAATATTTGCTAAGAGCTGCGAATATGTGTGAAGCAACAGCAGTTACCGTCCCTATTGAGACACTGGCCACAGGCTTAGTCATAATTGCAAAGAAAGGGTTGGATGCTGGGGCAGAAGCGCTTGAGTTGGCAGCAAAGCTGGAAAAAGTTATTGCCATGCCTGAAATTTGGAAACGTTATATTATTGAAGGTACTCAGTTTACGGGCTTAGATTTACAGTAATTTTTTTGAAGGGAGAAAGAGGAAAATGAATTTGGAAGAATATAATGTGAGATTGAAGATTCTATTGGAGCAAAATGTAATTTCAGCTAAAGCGCATGATCTTGCTTTTCTTGCCTTTAAAGAATTACTTGGAGAGTTAAATAGAGAGGATATTGAACAGGCTGAAATGTTATTTACCCATTTACCAATGGCACTCGAACGCAGCACGGAGGGAAAGGTGGTTGAAGGTCCTAGTCCTGAAATTATGAAAGAGATCTTTCAATCTGAACAGTTCCCGATTGCTAAAGCTCAAGTTGAATTTATAGAAACAAACTGGGGAAAGCCTATACCTGAAGAAGAGAAAAACTATCTTTATATGCACTATACAACTGTATTGAATTTAAATCATTGAGGAGGAAATTGAAATGAAAATTGTGATTGGTGGGCAAGTAGAAAAGAAACAAATTGAAACGCTTATTCAAGAATTAGATCCGACGATTGAAACGGTTGTTAAATCGGACTTAGAAGCGGCAATGGTTATGAAAACTAATCAGGCTGATTACTATTTTGGAGCATGCCATACTGGCGGAGGTGGTGCTTTAGCGATGGCGATTGCCTTAATTGGAAGAGACAAATGTGAAACCGTTTCGATGCCAGGTAAAAAGCCAAGTGAAGAAAAAGTCGTCGAAGCCGTAAAAAGTGGAAAGAAAGCGTTTGGATTTACTGGTGATCACGTTGAAGTGGCAGTACCGATGATTATTAAGGCATTAAAATCACATTCATGATAGATAAAGATTGGGGGAAAATGAGAGATGGAAACATTATTTGTCGTTTTGATTGGTGCGGTTGCTGCTGTTTTATCTAATCGCAATATCGCTGTTTTTAATGATGGTTTAAGGCCGATTGTATCTGAGCATATTGAAGGAAGACTTAAACGAAGAGAATTAGGCTTAACCGCATTTGCGATGAGCTTTGGACTAGTAATCGGTTTCGGTATTCCATTTACGTTATCAGCAAGTATTATTTTAATTCATAGTATTTTACTTGGTACTGATATTATTGGAATGCTCACACCAAAGAATAAGTGGGGTACGCCCGTTGCAGCTTTAATTGGTGCATTATATGGCTGGGGACTTATCGCTGGTTTAGAAGGCTTTGTGAAACTGTTTGATCATTTGCCGGTGAACTTTTTAACTCCGCTTGGTGAAGTAGGAACACCGGTCGTTGTTACGTTTATGGCCTTCCCGGCTTTAGCAGTTGCCATGCAATTTGGTATTAAAAAAGGGGTTTTAACTTTTATTGTATCCGCTTTAGTTAGACAGTTAGCGGTATGGATGAATACGAGTGAGTTTTTAAAAATTGGAGACAATGTAGTCACATTAAACCAAGAGGGTATGGCTTTAATTATTGGAATGATTTTCTTATTTACTTATGCAATGAAAGAAAAAGCGGCAGACGGTGCGAGTATTGATTTAGCTTCCGTGTTTAGTGACAAAGTAAAGTCTATTAAGAAAAACGTTGCATTCTTTATGATAATTGGCGGCCTAATTGCCGGAGCGACAAATCTTTTACTAATGGCTGGTGACCCGATTTCTCTAAATCTACTGGCAGAAGGAAAACAAACAGATGCGGGTATTGCTGCGGCTGCAAGAGCTATTGGCTTTATCCCATTAGTAGCCAGTACTGCTATTGCGACTGGAGTATACAGTCCCGTTGGCTTTACGTTAGTATTTGTCGTCGGTTTATTCTCTCCTAATGTGTGGTTAGCGGTTATAATCGGAGCTATCATCATTTTTGGCGAAGTTATGCTATTAAGCTATATTGCTAGATTTTTAGACAAGTATCCAGGCGTTAGAAACTCAGGAGAGAGTATTCGTAACGCGATGACGAAACTGTTAGAAGTGGCATTGCTCATAGGTGGTGCGAACGCTTCAAACATGATTGCTCCAGGGTTCGGTTTCTTCTTTATTGCAGGCTTCTATCTATTGAATGAAGTAGCAGGAAGACCGATTGTTCGTATGGCAGTAGGTCCTTTAGGTGCCATCGCTGTAGGGATTATTGCCAATATTTTAGTGGCGCTAGGCATCATGGTAATTCCTCAATAATAATCTTAGATATATATTTAACTAGAAAAAAGGTTGTCCCAAAAGCATGTCTTTTGAGACAACCTTTTTACATGGCTGACTGTGAGCTGGGGGGCATATTACGTTTCCACAAGTCTCGCCTAGCACTGTTTTCAGCAGGAGTTACCCGCCTTTTGTTCCGATTAAAAATTAGCATGTCTTAAATAAGGGGATTGCGCTACATTAAATGAGATATGAATATGGATGCTATTCCAAAATAGATTAATAAGGATAGTACGTCATTTAAGGTTGTAATGAGCGGTCCAGATGCTACAGCAGGATCAATTTTAAATTGGTGTAGAATTAGTGGAATAATGGTTCCTGCTAAAGTTCCGATAATAAGAGTGATGACGAGCGTACTACCTATAACAAGCCCCAATATGGAACTTCCTTGCCAAATATAAGCGATGATCGATATAAATATCCCGCATGTAAGTCCAATCATAATTCCAACAAGAAGTTCTCTGAAAATAAGCTTCATTACAACTTTTTTATTTATATCTCTTGAAGTAAGCCCTCTAACGACGACAGCTAAAGATTGTGTTCCTGTATTTCCTGTCATTCCCGCAATCATTGGCATGAAGAATGCTAACGCGACAACTTTTTGAAGTGTTTCCTCAAAAGTACTGACAATGGTCCCGGAGATTAACCCGATAAACAATAGCAAGATCAGCCAAGGCAGTCTACGGTATGCAGCTACTGGAGCTTTTGTATCAAAGTCAATATCTTTTCCTGATGCAGACAACTTCTCAATGTCTTCCGATGCCTCTTGGATTAAGACATCGATCATGTCATCTACGGTCAGAATCCCAACTAAAACATTATCATGATTCACAACAGGCAGAGCTAAAAAATCGTATCTTTGAATAATCTGAGCAGCTCTCTCTTGGTCTGTATCGACTGTCACTGAGATGACCCGCTCATACATAATCGTTTCAACTTGTTCTTTAGGCTCGGATAAAATAAGGTCACGATAGGAAATAACACCAATTAGTTGTTTCTTATTATTAATGACATATAAATAGTTGATGCTTTCGGCAATTTCTGCATATTCCCTTAGTTTATCCATCACGTCTTTAACAGTATAGTGTTGGGGGATCCAGACATATCGATTCGTCATAAGTCTCCCTGCGGTTTCGGGAGAATAGTTCATTAAATCTTGAACGACTTGTGACTCCTCCTTATTCATATTCGCCAAAAATTTATCTTTATTTTCTGGCAATAGCTCTTCAAGGAGGTTCACTAAGTCATCGTTATCCATTTTATCCATTACTTTTACTGCTTTTTCGATGCCTAAATGATTTAAGACATTTTGTTGTTGAACATTGTCCAATTCTTGAAGCATGCTTGCCAATTGAGCGATATTTAGAAAGGATAAAAATCGATTTCGATGTTTAATAGGTAACAATTCATAGATTCGTGCAATATCATACGGATGTAATTCGTCTAATAAACGATTAAATTCACTTCTCTTTGCATCTTTGAGATATTTAATCACTTGGATTGTCATTTCATTTAGAGTATAGTCTTTTACCATTTTTCTCACCTTCTCCTACTTGACTAGGATGTTTTAGTCCATTTTAATAGAAGGCAACACTAGAGAGCGCTTAAAATGGACATGCATCCTTTTGACTCTTATAAACTTGTTCATGAACCTATGCGAATAAGGACTACTATCCATTTTTAACCACCCCCTAAAAATAAAAAAACACCATCACAGAATGAAGGTGTAATAGCAAATAAAATACAACTTTTATAGAAATTTCCTTCATTCGTAGAGTTTTAGCACTGTGCGGCATAGGAATAAATTCCAGCTACATTAAAAACCACCTTAATTCGATAGTTTCTGTTGACCCATTGGCATCTTTGGATATTTCTGGGCAGCAGCATATCTCCAGCACAGGAGCCTCACCTAACGAAGGTATTCAATTGACAATATATTATCCTATATGTGAAAAGATAATTTGTCAACGAATACGATCTAATTTCGTTTAAATGTTCTTCTGATAGTATTATGAATAAGTGATTGTGTCTTATGAAATTGTTTTGATTAGCTAGAGAGTAGTGATTTTATCAAAAAATAATGTCGATTTGTGACAAAGGTTGCATTGACTTATGGGTATATTGATATATATGATAGGTTTAAGGTATTCTACCAAAAAAATAATAGTTCTATAGTTTCATAAAATAAACATCGATACATAGTATTAAAGGACTATACGCTAGCTCGTGGGTGAACATGATCACTCAATAATATAAAAAACTAGACTAGAGAAAGAAGGCGCTTACAGATATGAAGAGTATTCGCATGAGACTAACATTAAGTTTTTTGGCAATTATCGTACTTTGCTCAGGCTTAGCCATTTTTAATTATTTCTCGCTTTCTATGATGAATCAAAAAACGAAAGATATGCTTTCGAATGATTGGCCTACGCTAATAGCAGGCAAGGAACTATCGTATAATATTGCCCATCGGGTTTCCCTTTTGAACAGTTTAATGCTGTATAGGGACAACAATTATAGAAGGGATTATACGGATTACTATTTACAAAGTGAAGATATTAAAGAACAGCTTCTCAAAAGTGATCAATCAGCTGAAGTGTTAGAATTACTAGAAATGACAGAAGAATGGCACAAAGTAATTCAAGAGGAAGTGTTTGTCGCTTATGATAAAGGATTAAGAGATGAAGCAGCGAGAATTTTAGAAACAAAATCGCAGCCGGTTGCGGTTAATCTTATAGGGCGATATCAAGATCTTGCCAAGAAACAAGAAGACAATGCTATCAAAAATGGTAATAGCGTTGTTACGTTCGGTGAGAATATTCAATTGAATGGCATTATTGTTTCTATTGCCATCGTTCTCATCGGCTTAGCAATTGCTACGTATACGTCTGGGGTCATTACAAAACCGATCAGACAAATTGTAAATAGGATGAATATTATTGCTAAGGGAGAGCTTCCAGCAGAACCGCTGAAGACAAAGTTAAAAGATGAAATTGGTCAGTTAATTACTGCTGTTAATACGATGAACGAAAACGTCAGAAATATGATCGTTGATATCGGACACGTTTCAGAGGATGTAACGAGTCAAGGTGAAGAACTTACTCAATATGCTGATGAAGTAAAGACTGGTAGTCAACAAATTGCCGCGACGATGGAGGAACTATCTAAAGGGGCAGAAGAACAAGCTAATTCATCAGCCTCCTTAAATGAGAAAATGAATAGTTTTGCTCAAGAAATCATGCAAGTGGTTGTTGAAGGAGAAGGGGTAAAAGAAAAGGCAGGCTCAATGGTTCATTTAACGAATGAAGGAAGCCATGCAATGGATGAGTCGATTCAAAAAATGGCAGTAATTAATGAGAGCATGAGGAAGTCTAATTCCATGGTTAAGGGATTAGATAGCAAAACAAACGAAATTACGCAACTGGTGAATGTCATTCGCGAAATTGCTGACCAAACGAATTTATTAGCATTGAACGCAGCTATCGAAGCTGCACGTGCTGGTGAGCAAAGGAAAGGGTTCGCTGTTGTGGCAGATGAAGTGCGGAAGCTTGCTGAGCAAGTTAGTAACTCAGTTTCAGATATCACTTCAATCGTTACAGATATTCAAAATGAATCAAAACAAGTAGTTGAATCATTAGATAATGGTTATGAGTTAGTTCAAGAAGGAACATCTCAAATTTCTTCAACCGGAAGCACATTTATGAAGATTCAAGGAAGCATTAGCGAAGTGGAAAATAATATCGAATCAATGGCAGCATCGCTGTACGGTATACTTGATCAAACCCAATCGATTAATAGTTCAATTGAAAATATTGCTTCTGTTTCAGAAGAAAGTGCTGCTGGCTTGGAACAAGTGTCGGCAACTTCACAGCAGTCTAGCAGTGCGATGGAAGAAGTATCGAATAGTGCAAGATTGTTGGAAGAGAATGCAACTAGATTAAATGAGTTGGTTCAGCAATTTAAAGTAAGAGATTAATCTGGATAAGAATCAGAAAAAGCTCCGTGGTTTAACAACCTGGAGCTTACCCCTAAAAGTTAGAGTTTTTATTATGCAGCTGATTGACTGGATTGAATTCGGTATTCAACCGGACTTAGTCCAGTCAATTTTTCTTTGGGAGTGTAATATTAACTGTGTAAGTGAGGAATGCGTACGATTCCTTACTCACACAGTTTTTTATTTGATAGAATCATAAGTATAAAGCTAAAGGAGTGATTTCGGTGGGGAAATTGAAAAGAGATC